>CANQKZ010000050.1 GCA_947624585.1 uncultured Oscillospiraceae bacterium
CAGACCCTGTCCATGACCATCTACGGCATGACCAAGAAGCGTGTGACCCCGGTGGTCAACGCGGTGTCCACGCTGATGTTCCTGGCGGTGCTCATCGTTCTGGTCATCAACAACATCCGCGAGGCGAAAATGGCAAAGCTGGCGGCCAAGCGGGCCTCCTTCGAGCCGGTGCGGGAGAATCCCCGCGCGGCGGCCCTCCGTGCGTGGATGGCTACGCCCAAGGGCCGGACCGTGCGCCGGGTGACGACCGCGGCGCTATGCGCGGCTTTCGTGGTCACGGTGGTGTTCCTCACCGCCTTCACCACCTCCCAGCCGGTGGTCAACGTGTGCTCCTGGGGCGAGTACATCGACGAGGACCTGATCACCGAATTCGAGGAGCAGACCGGCATCCGCGTCAACTACCAGACCACCGACTCCAACGAGACGCTGTACTCCCTGCTGAAATCCGGCGGGGCGGACTACGACGTGGTGGTGCCCTCGGACTACATGATCTCCCAGCTCATCGAGGAGGGTATGCTGGAGGAGCTGGACTACTCCCAGATCCCGAATTTTGAGAAGATCGGCGAGCGGTTCAAGTATCTGCCCTACGACCCGGAGAACAAGTACACCGTCCCCTACACCTGGGGCACGGTGGGCATCATCTACAACGAAACCATGGTGGACGAGGAGATCGACAGCTGGTCCTGCCTCTATGACGACAAATACGCCGGACAGGTCCTGCTCATCGGCAACTCCCGGGACGCCTTCGGTATCGCCCTCAAGTACCTGGGTTACTCCATGAACACCACCGACCCCGACGAGATCCAGGCCGCCTACGGGCTGGTGCGGGACGCCTACGAGCGGGGCGTCTTCCAGGGCAAGGTGATGGACGAGGTGTTCCAGACCATGGAGGGCGGCAACGCGGCCTTCGCCACCTACTACGCCGGGGACTATCTCTCCATGCTGGAGAACAACGAGGACCTGCGCTTTGTGGTCCCCAAGGAGGGCTCCAACTGGTTCGTGGACGCCATGTGCGTCCTGAAGGACGCCCCCAACTACGACAACGCCATGAAGTGGATCAACTTCATCGCCTCCACCGACTCCAACCTTCGGAATATGGACTACATCTGGTACGCCAGCCCCAATGAGGAGGCCCTGGAGCTCTACCCCGAGTGGTACGAGGAGCAGTACGAGGAGGAGCTGGACCCGGAGATCTACGAGATCATGGCCGCCCCCCAGGAGGTCCTGGAACGCTGCGAAATGTACGTATGCCTGCCCAAGGCGACGCGGACCCTTTACAACGACCTGTGGATCAAATTGGGGATCTGATATAAATCCCATGCCAACGCCCCGGCGGAATGTCCGACGGGGCGGTTTTTTGCAATAAGAAAACCGGCGGGCTCCCTCTGGGACCCACCGGGCTTGTTTCCATATTTCCCTGTTAACTCACGTCTTCCCCGGGAACCGGTTGCCGCATTTGGAGCAGGTAATCTGGATCTTCCCCTTCCCTCTGGGCACCCGCAGGAGGGTGTGGCAGGTGGGGCAGGTGAAGAATTTGTAATCCTTGCGCATGGAGAAGCGGGTCCTGAAGTCCCGGAATTTTGTCCGCAGGCCGGAGGTCTTTTCCAAAAAACGGGCGTTCTCCCGGGAGCGCTTGCCGATGTTTTTGGAGCACACCCGCCAGAAGGCCCAGATGATGAGTATCAGGGACACAAAATTGCAGACGGCGCTGAATAGTCCCTTGGTGAACGCGGACAGCAACAGGAAAACGATGGAGACAAGCCAGATCGCCCCGGCCAGCTGGTCAAATCCGTTGCGTCCCTGGAAAAAGTTTGCAAGAAATCGCCTTATCATAGCATGAACCCTCTTTTTTGGTGATGCAATTCTGATACATTCTATTTTAATCAAAAGCGTCCCCGGGAGGTTTAATAAAATGTAAACTTTTTCTGTAAAGAGGGGCTATTTTTGTATAAAATGACCGCGCGGGCATCTCCCGCGCGGTCAGACATTTTCGTGCCTTTCTTACCTGTTGAAGATCTTGAAGATTTTGTCGAAGGGGTCCTCCTCGGGCGGGACCTCCTCAGCGGGGGCCGGAGCGGGCTCGGGGGCGCTGGGGGCCGGGGCGGACTCGGCCTTCTGGGACGCCTCGCTGTAGAGGCCGGAGGTGCGCTGGGGCTGGCTCTGGCCGGAGGCGGGCTTCAGGGAGGGCTTCTCATCGAACCGGGTGGCGATGACGGTGACGCGAATCTCGTCGTCCATGTCCTCGTCGAAGGCGGCGCCGAAGATGATGTTGGCGTCCGGGTGCGCGGCCTCCTGCACCAGGGTAGCGGCGGACTCAATGTCGTCCAGGCTCATGTCCATGGAGCCGGTGATGTTGATGAGCACGCCGCGAGCACCGTTGATGGAGGTCTCCATGAGCGGCGAGGAGATGGCGGAACGGGCGGCCTCCTCGGCCTTTCCCTTTCCGGCGGCCTTGCCCACGCCCATGTGGGCATACCCCGCGTCCTTCATGATGGCGGTGACGTCGGCGAAGTCCAGGTTTATGAAGCCCGTCTGCTTAACCAGCTCGGAAATGCTGGTGACGGCCTGCTGGAGGACGGAGTCGGCGATCTCGAAGGCGTTGGCGAAGGTGAGCTTCTGGTCGGTGGCGTGCTTCAGACGGTCGTTGGGGATGATGAGGAGCGCGTCCACTTTGCCCAGGAGCTGGGAGATACCCTCGTTGGCCTGGTCCATTCTGCGCTTGCCCTCAAATCCGAAGGGCTTTGTGACCACGCCCACGGTGAGGATGCCCATCTCGTGGGCGATATCGGCCACCACGGGGGCGGCGCCGGTGCCGGTGCCGCCGCCCATTCCGGCGGCAATGAACACCATGTCGGCGTTCTCCAGAGTCTTGGTGATGTTGTTGCGGCTCTCCTCGGCGGCCTTCTTGCCGATCTCCGGGTTGGAGCCGGCGCCCTGGCCGTGGGTCAGCTTCTCGCCGATCTGGACCTTGGTGTCCGCGGCGGAGATGGAAAGGGCCGGTTTATCCGTGTTGAGGGCGATGAGCTCCACGCCCTCGGTGCCCACCTTGGCAAGACGGTTGACGACGTTGTTTCCCGCGCCGCCGATACCGAGGACCTTTATGGTGACAACATTGTCGGGGCCAGCATCTAAAGCTATAGGCATTTTATATCCTCCTCTAAAAACGCGCTCAAAGGGGCACGCCTTCTCTCATCTATAGGTACAGCTTTATTGTAAACTGTTTTTTTCTCAAGGTCAAGACCCAAGTGGAATTTTTTATTCAATTGGGCGATAAAAATATGAAATGTGCCGGGATTACCACCGCAAACCCTTGATATTGCTGTCGTAATACACGCCCTGGCCGTTTCCGGGGTCCCGGTTGTCCGCCAGGAAATCGCGGATCAGTGTCCCGAATTTCAGCTCCAGCTCGTCGGCGGCGCCGATGTTGAAGCGGTAGCCGTTGTAATCAAAGGTGATGGCGGATAGGTTCGTGATGTCGATCCAGCTCATGAGCTCAAGCCTGTCGTACTTGTTGGCCATTTTGAGCACGTCCGTCAGGGCTCTCAGCCGTACCGACTCGCTCTCGCCGAAGGAGACAGTCTTGCCGGTCTCCGGCTCCACGGGAACCGCGCCCCGGATCTCCACGCCCCCGGGACGGGAGGGGGTCGCCTCCAGAATGCGGCCGGAAAGGTCGATGACGTAGTAGTTCCCGCCCTGGGCGGCGTAGGCGGCGGAGACGGCTTCGGTGATCTCAATGGTCACAGTGCCGGGAAGATGGCGGGTCACTTTCACGGTGTCCACGTAGGGAAGACCCGTCTTGATGGCCACCTCGGCGGAGGACGCGCTGATGAAGAAGATGGAGGTGTCCTTCTCCAGGCCCGATACGGCCACCACCTGGCTGTCGGAGTACCTCCCGGCGCCCTCCACGGTGATGTCCGTCACCTTGAAGAAGAGCGCCATCGCCGCGATGAGGGCGATGAGAATAAAGGCCACGGCCATGGTGACATAGAGCGTCCCTTCCCCGGGGGCGTATCGATTCCTTCCTTTTGTGTTTCCCATCTTCATACGTCCCTTTCAATCTTCTGTCTCTGCTACGGCTCCCAGAGCCCTCAGATCCCGGGCCATGTCCTCATAGCCCCGGGATATGTGTCTTGTCTCGATGATCCTCGTCTCGCCCTCCGCCATGAGGGCCGCGACCGCGAGGGCCGCGCCGCCTCTCAGGTCCGGCGCCGCCACAATTGCCCCGTGGAGAGGCCTGCCGCCCCGGACGATGGCAACTCTGCCGTCCACCCGCACGTCCGCGCCCATTCTCAAAAGCTCCGGCACATGGCGGTAGCGGTTTTCAAATATGGTCTCCACGAACACCGACGTACCGGGCGCCCTGAGGCACGCGGCCATCAGCGGGGGCTGGGCGTCGGTGGGAAAACCGGGGTAGGGCCGGGTGGTCACGGTCAGTGGCGGTCCGATCCGCTCCCCCGCCGAGACCAGCAGCGTATCCCCCCGGTATAGGAGGCACACGCCCATCTGACGGAAGGCGTCGCTGACGGCGGTGAGGTCCCGCTCACAGATGCCCCGGAGGGCGATCCTGCCACGGGCGGCCGCGACGGCGGCTATGTAGGTGGCGGCGGCGATCCTGTCGGGGATCACCCGGTACCGGGCGCGGTCCCGGAGGCGCCCGCCCTCCACCGTCACCGTGGAGGTCCCCGCCCCACGGACGCGGACGCCCAGGGCGGCGAGGAAACAGCCCAGGTCCCGGATCTCCGGCTCTCTGGCGGCGTTGGTGATGAGCGTGACGCCCGCCGCCCCGGAGGCGGCGATCATGGAATTCTCCGTGGCCCCCACGCTGGGAGCCGTCAGGTCGATGCGCGCGCCGCGAAGCTTCGGCGCACGGCAGATGAGGTTGCCGCCCCGCTCCTCCACCGTGGCCCCCAGCCGCTCCATGGCGGCCAGGTGCAGGTCGATGGGCCTGGGGCCCAGCTCGCATCCTCCCGGCATGGACAGGGTGGCCTCCCCGGTCCGGGCCAGGATGGGACCCAGGAACAGGACGGAGGATCGCATCCGGCGCATGAGGCCGTCGGGGATGTCGGCGCGGGTCAGTGTGGTGGAGTCCACCCAAACGGTGCGGTCCGTGAACTCCGTTTTGCACCCCAGGTGCTTCAAAATCTCCAGGGCCGCGTCCACATCCGTCAAATCGGGGACGTTCTCGATCACAGTCTCCCCGGCGGAGAGGATGGAGGCGGCCAATATCGGAAGGGCGCTGTTTTTCGCCCCTTGTAAGCGTATCTCGCCGGAAAGCGCGCGGCCTCCGGTCACTGTCAAGCTGCTCATAGGACCCCCGAAAAGAAGTATTTTCAGGTCATACTATGCGCAACGGCGTTTTCAGGTCACTTATGAATAAGGTTCAAAATCTCTCCGGCGATCCTGTCGCAGGCGTCGGGCACGCCCAGGGCGCGGGAGGCTTTCTCCATGGCCTCCAGACGCTTCTTATCCTCGATGAGGGAGCAGGCGGCGTCGTAGAGCTTCTTGCCGGTACACTCGCTCTCGGTGAGGACCACGGCCCCTCCGGCCTTCTCCAGCTCCCGGGCGTTCTTGGTCTGCTGGTCGTTGGTCACGTTGGGGGACGGCACCAGGACGCAGGCCCTGCCCAGGGCGGTGATCTCCGCCAATGTGGAGGCCCCGGCACGGCAGAGGATCAGGTCCGCCGCCGTCATCACCGGGCCCATGTTGTCGATGTACGCCTGCACCGTCTCCCACTGGGGCAGGCCCGAGACGTGGATCCTGTCCAGACGCTCGCGCATCTTATCGAGGCCCGTCTCGCCGTTGCCCGTGGCGTGCAGATGGAGCATGGCGCCGGAGGCGGCGTTAAGGCGGATGAAATCCGCCATCATGCTGTTCATGTTGTCCGCCCCCAGGCTGCCCCAGAAGGACACCGCCAGGGGCTTACCCGTGAGGCCCAGCTTCCGCTTGGCCTCCTCCCGGGTCATCTGAAGAAAGTCCTCCCGCACCGGCGTGCCGGTGAGGACCACCCGCTCGGGCCTCTTGTAGTGCTCCCCCACGGAGGGGAAGGCAACCATGGCTTTATCCACGTATCCGGACAGCATCTTTGTGGTGAGCCCCGGCACGGCGTTGGACTCGTGGGTGGCGGTGGGGATGCCCATTCTGGCGGCCTCGCGCAATACGGGCCAGCAGACGTACCCTCCCGTTCCGAAGACCACATCGGGCCGGAAGTTCTCCAAAAGCTCCCGGCTCTCCTTTTTGGCCACGGAGAGGTTTCGGAGGGTCATCAGATTGTGGCGGATGTCCGCCGGGGAGACGCCCCGGCGAAGGCCGGTGACGGTGATGTTGGTGAGCTCAAAACCGGCGGCGGGGATGAGTCTGCGTTCCAGCACCCGGCCCGCTCCGGCGAACATGAAAGCGGCGTCGGGACACAGCTCCCGGAGCCTGCCCGCCACGGCCAGGGCGGGGTTGATGTGTCCCGCGCTGCCGCCGCATACGAAAAGAAATCTCATTTGCCCTCCCCGTCCTCACTCTTCTTTTTTCGCAATGGGATCTCACGGGATATGGACAGTACGATGCCCATTTCGCCCAGCTGTATGAGCAGAGCCGTACCGCCGTAGCTGAAAAACGGCAGGGAAATTCCGGTGCAGGGCACGAAATTCGTGACCACGGCCACGTTCAGGAATACCTGGATGGCAAGGAGGCTGGTGATGCCCACGATGACCAGGGACCCGAACCGGTCCTTGGCGTGGAGGGCCAGCCAGTAGCCCCGGATGATGAGGACGGCGAAGAGGAACAGGATCAGCATGGCGCCGATGAACCCCAGCTCCTCGCAGACGATGGAGAAGATGAAGTCGTTGTGCTCCTCGGGGAGGTACATATACTTCTGCCTCCCCTGCCCCAGCCCCAGGCCCGTGAGTCCCCCGGAGCCGATGGCGTACAGGGACTGGATGGTCTGGAGCCCCTTGTCCAGGGGGTCCGACCAGGGGTCCAGCCACACGGTGACGCGGGAGGAGGCGTAGGGGAAGAAGCGGATGACGATAAAGCCCGCCAGCGCCACGACACCGCCGCCCACGATGAAGTACCAGAGCCTTGTGCCTCCGGCGAACATCATGATGGCGCCGATGGCGATGATGATGACGGAGGCCGACAGATGCGGCTCCAGGATCAGCAGGAACACGGTGGCGCCCAGGACCCCCGCGAAGGGCGCAACGCCGTAGCGGAAGGTCTTCATCCGGCCCCGGTAGAGGCAGATGAGGTGGGCAAAGAAGAGGATGATGGCGATCTTGGCGATCTCCGAGGGCTGGAAGGTGGTGAATCCCAGATTGAACCAGCGGTTGGCGCCCACCTCGCTTTTGCCCGTGCCCAGGAAGGGCACCAGCGCCAGCATGAGGCCCGTCACCAGCAGCAGAGGCACGGACATACGCCGGTAGAAGGTGGAAGGCAGGGTGGACAGGAAGATCATCAGCGCGATCCCCAGCCCCGCGAAGCCCAACTGTCTGAGGAAGATGCCCATGCCGTTGCCGCCGCTGTAGTAGGCCCTGGCGAAGCTGGCCGACAGGACCATCACCACGCCGATGGACAAAATGAGAAGTGTCAGGAGGAAAAAGGGCAGGTCGAAAGCGCCCCGCTCGATCCGGCGGCTCTCGGCTCGCCTGTCCCGAAGCTCCCTCTCGGCGTACTGGGGCTGGGCGGGCGCTCCCCCGCCGTCCATCCGCCGCTCATTTCCGTATCGTTCCATGGTTCTCCTCCTCCCCTTCCGGGATCAATGGCTTATACTAATATTCAATCAAAATAAGACATTCGTCGCGGTCTTTTTCGCGTCAAGCTTCGTCATACGGCTTGGAAATACATACAGTATTCCCGGCGCCGCCTTCCTCGCTTGACACGAAAAATCCTCGCCGCTCGGTGTCTTCTTTTAATTGAACATTAGTATTACAACGCGCCGTACCTTGTGCGGACGGCAAAATAGGTGAGCAGTGCCAGCGCCGAGGAAACGGCGGTGAACACCGTGAAAATGCGTCTCTCGCCCCACCCGCTCATTTCCAGATGATGGTGGATGGGAGCCATCTTGAAGATGCGCTTGCCGTGGGTGAGCTTGAAATAGGTGACCTGGATGATGTCCGACAGGGTCTCCACGATGTAGATGAACCCCAGGGGGATCAGCACCAGGGGCATATCCAGGGCGAAGGCCGTGGCGCAGACGGCGCCGCCCAAAAAGAGGCTCCCCGTGTCGCCCATGAAGATGTGCGCCGGGTGGAAGTTGAAAATGAGGAACGCCACAAGCCCCCCGGCCAGCGCCGCCCCGAAGAGGCCCACGGAGCCGTAGCCCCAGGCGGCGGCGATGGCGGCGTAGCACAGCGCCACGGGCGTTGTGACACCGGCGCAGAGGCCGTCGATGCCGTCGGTGATGTTCACCGCGTTGACGCACCCCACGATGACGAAGATGGCGAAGGCCAGATAGACGGGATAGGGCAGATGCACCGTCACGTCAAAAAACGGGATGTACAGGTTGGAGCTCAGATGCCCCTCGAGCCGCAGAAGGAGCACCAGCACCACGGCGGCGGCGATCTGGAGCACCAGCTTCTGGATGGCCGTCAGCCCCAGGTTCCGCTTCTTCTTCACCTTCTCATAGTCGTCCAGAAAGCCGATGAGTCCGAAGAGGAGGGAGAACACCAGGATGATGATATGGCGCCAGTCCCCGGCGGCGATGTCGTCGAGGCCGCCCAGAACGCACATGGCGGTGATGCCCGCGATGAACATCAGGCCCCCCATGGTGGGCGTGCCCTGCTTGGACAGGTGCCAGGTGGGACCGTCCGAGCGGATGGTCTGCCCCGCCTTCATTTTGCGCAGGGCCGGGATCAGGGCGATGCCCACGATCACAGTCACAAGGAAAGAGCCGGTGAAGGCCCAAATCAGATCTAAGGTCATTGTGTTCTTCCGTCCTTCAATGTTTACATATTATTCGAGCGAGGCCAGCGCCTCCGCCACGATCTCCCGCTCGTCGAAGTGGTGCTTCACGCGGTCGATCTCCTGGTATGTCTCGTGTCCCTTGCCCGCTAAAATCACCACGTCCCCTGGCCGGGCGATCTCCAGCGCGTGGCGGATGGCGGCCCGCCGGTCCACAATCACGTCGTAGGGCGTCGCGGACCCGGAATCCCGGACGCCAACCAGGATGTCCTCCACGATGGCCTCCGGCCTCTCCGTCCGGGGGTTGTCGGAGGTGACGATCACGTAGTCGGCAAGCTCCATGGCGATGCGGCCCATGATGGGCCTCTTGGCGCTGTCCCGGTCGCCGCCGCAGCCGAAGAGGACCACGGTGCGGCCGCGGGCAAAGCCCTTGACGGTTTTCAGGATATTCTCTAAAGCGTCCGGCGTGTGGGCGTAGTCGATGAGCACGGTGTATTCCGTGCCGGTGGGCACCACCTCGGCCCGTCCCTTGACACCGGCGCATTTTTTCATGGCGGCGGGGATGGCCCGGAGGCTCACCCCCGCGCAGACGGCGGAGGCCGCGGCGGATAGGGCGTTGTAGACGCTGAACCTTCCCGGGATACCAAGCGTCAGCTCCGCCTCTTCCCCTCCGCAGAGGGCGCGGAAGCTGACGGAGTCAGGATGAAGCTGTATGTCCCGTGCCGTCAGGTCAGCGCTGCCGTTTTCAGCTGAGTACGTAAATATCTTGCCCGCCGCGGCCCCGAGCATGGAATCTGCCCAAGGGTCGTCACTATTGATGACCGCCGTGCGGCACATCCCGAAGAGCCGGGATTTGGCCGCCGCGTAGTTCTCCATGGTCTTGTGGAAGTCCAGGTGGTCCTCGGTGAGGTTGGTGAAGATCCCCTGGTCGAAGTCGATGCCGTGTACCCGGTCCAGGCACAGCGCGTGGGAGGACACCTCCATCACCGCGTACCCGCACCCGGCCTCCGCCATCCGCCGGAGGGTGGACTGAAGCTCCAGACAGTCCGGCGTGGTCCGCTCGGAGGGGTACTCCTCTGCTCCGATCATCACCCGGTTGGTGCCGATGAGCCCCACCTTCGCCCCCAGAGCCTCCTCCAGGATGGTCTTGATGAGGTTCGTCGTGGTGGTCTTCCCGTTGGTCCCGGTGACGCCGATCATGTGGAGGCGTCTCGACGGGTTCCCGTGCCAGTTCCCCGCCGCCACCACCATAGCCAGGCGCGAGTCGGACACAAGCACCGCCGGGACGCCCTCCGGGCCCTCCTCCCCGATGATCACCGCCGCGCCCTTTTCAAGGGCGGAGGGGATGAACCGGTGTCCGTCGGTGTCGAAGCCGCGCACGGCGATGAACGCCGCCCCCGGCGTGACCTTGCGGGAGTCGGACGTAAGGTCCGTCACCTCCAGTTCCGGGTCGGCCGCCAATTTGATAACGTCGATATTCTCAATAAGCTCTCCAAGCTTCATAGGATCACCAAATGAATAGAAATTAAATCAATAGAATCCCAAATTGGATTTGTCCACCAGCGTCACGTTGATGACGGCGCCGTAGGGCACCTCTGTCCCGGGCTCCACAGCCTGGGAAGCAACCTTTACGCCGGAAATGGCGGGGGATGCGCCGGAGGTGTCCAGATAGAGCCCCAGATTCTGGAGCGCGTTCCTGGCGGAGTTGACGTTCTTGCCGGTGAGATCCGGGACAACCACGGTCTCCTGGGGCGTGGGCTCGCCCAAATAGACCACGATCTGGCTTCCGGCGGCCACCTGCGCCCCCGCCACGGGCAGCTGCGCGGTGACGGTGTCGCCGGCGCCCACCTCCCGGACGGAGATGCCCAGCTCCTTTGCCTTCTCCCGGGCCACCACCACGCCGCTTCCGATGAGCCTGGGGACGGTCACGTCCAGAAGGGCCTCCTCCTCCGGCTCGTAGATGGGCTGTACGCCCAGATAAGGCAGGATCTCGCTCATGATCTTCCCCACGTAGGGGGCCGCCATCTGGCCGCCGCCCACGTAGATGCCGCTTTCCTTGCTGGGATTATCCAGCACCAGCAGCACAGCCACCTCCGGGTCGTCCGCCGGGGCGATGCCGCAGAAGGACACCATGTACTCCCGGACGCCCGTCTGCCGCTCCAGGGCCGTCTTCGTGGTGGTGCCGGTCTTGCCGCCGATGCGGTAGCCGGGCACATAGGCGTTGGAGCCGGTGCCGCCGTCGTCGCCCACCACGGACTGGAGGATGTCGGCCACAAGGGCGCTGGTCTCCTCACTGATGACCTGCCGGACTACCGTGGGCTCCTTGGAGTAGACCACGTCGCCGTCGGCGTTGCGCATCTCTTTTACGATGTAGGGCTCCATCAGGTACCCGCCGTTGACGGCGGCGGACACCGCCGTGATCATCTGGATGGGAGTCACGTTGAAGGTCTGGCCGAAGGAGGCGGAGGCCAGGGAGGACTTGTTCCACCCCACGAACTCCGACCTGGGCCACCACTGGCTTCCGGACTCGCCGGACAGGTCGATGCCCGTCTTGTCCTTGAGGCCGAAGGCGTCCACGTAGTCGTAATATGTCTCCGCTCCGATCTTCAGGCCGATGTTGGCGAAGGCCACGTTGCAGGAGTGCATGGCCGCCTGCCGCAGATTCTGCTCCCCGTGGCCCGCGTGCTTCCAGCAGTGCAGGTCCGAGTCGCGCCCGGGGATCTGGCCCACGGGGATCTTCCCGTAGCAGGGGAAGCTGTCGTTCTCGGTGATGACGCCCTCCTCCAGGCCGATGGCCATGGTGATGATCTTAAAGACGGACCCGGGCTCATAGGTGTCCGACAGCGCCATATCGCGCCACTGGGCCAGCTGCGCGGTCTCGACCGCCTTGCTCCGCTCCTCCGGGTCCTCGATGAGGGCGATCTCGTCCAGCGTCTCCTGGGGAAGGCCCCAGGGATCGTTGAGGTCGTAGGAGTTGGCGTTGGCGAGAGCCAGAATCTCCCCGGTGTTCACGTTCATGACGATGACGCAGCCGCCGTTCTGGATGTAGTTGGCCTCCATGGCCTGCTGAAGGTATTTCTCCGCCACCGCCTGGATGGTGGAGTCCAGCGTCAGCGTCATATCGTTGCCGTCGATGGCGTCGTTGTAGTTCTGGTAGTTCTCAAACAGCATCTCCGTGCCGTTCTGGGCCACCAGGCGCACCACGGACCCGTTGGTGCCCTCCAGGCTGTCGTCGTAGAGGGCCTCGATGCCCTCCAGCCCGTAGTTGTCCCGGCCCACAAAGCCGATGACGTGGCAGGCCAGGTCCCCGTAGGGGTAAAACCGCTTGGAGTCCTCCTCAATGTGGACCCCGGCGATAGAGTAATCCTTTTTGAACTGCCGCACCTGGTCGGCAACCTCGGAGCTCACCTTCGTGGCCACGGTTTTATACCAGGATTTGGTGTCCTTCATCATCTCCAGCATGGCGTCGTAGTCCGCCCCCAGGATGCGGTTCAGCTCCCGGGCGATGAGGGTGGGCTCATCCTTGTAGACCTTCTCGTTCTTCTTGTACTCCTTCTCGTGGTACATCTTCACCTCATAGGGCGAGATAAACACAGTGTAGGCCGTGGCGGACCTTGCCAGCGTGTTTCCGTTGGTGTCGTATATGGTGCCCCGGGAGGCGGAGACGGACACGGAGCGCGTCTGCTGGCGTACCGCCATCTCCTCGTATTTTTCGTGCTCCCGGATCATCACATTGTACAGCTGTACCCCCAAAACGATAAAAGCAACTATGCCGCACACGACGGCAAGAAAAAGTGTGCGGCCAAGTATTGTTTTGTTTGTCCTCTGCCCACTGGAACCGGTGCCTTGTGATGCCATGACCATACTCCCCGACAAACGCGATAATGAAACAATCCGATTTAATTTTGTTTTTCCTCTTCCTATCCTGCGTGGACTGTGCTATAATATTATGTCAAGTTGTTGTTTAAAGGGCGGGATCGCCGCCCTCAGTAAGTTTATAGCTTCCTCAGCTGAAATATTCCGGGAGGCTTTTCAAAAATCCGGTGATCCGGGCCAGCAACCCCGCTGTCTCGTCCTCCGCCAGGACCTGGCCCCGGTCGGAGAGGATGACGCCGCCGGTGTACATCTCGTCGATGCCTCGGGTCATGCCCAGGATGTTGACGGCGTAGGACTCGATGTCCCGCATATTGAAGGTGGACTCATAGGTGATCTCCAGGATCTCCTGCCGCTCCTCCAGCTCCGCGATGGAGGACCGGACCTTGCTGGTCTCGGCGGAGATCTCCGCAAGCCTTATGTACCCCATGAGCACCGTGACCATGAGGACCACGACCACCGCCGTGCCCACCATGCCCAGAAGCGGGATGCCGAAGACCTGCGTCTTCGCCTTCTCCTCCGCCTTTGCGCGGGCCCGCTCCCGTGCGCGCTCGTCCAGGCGTTCCTGGATCCGCTCCTGGCCGGACGGACCCCCGTAGACCTCCTCCTCGGGGAGGGCGTAGCCCCGGACCCGGTCAAGGTCATATGCTTCGCTGCCGTAAGTTGCGGTGGCGTATCTAACTTCTGCCGCGGCCATGGATCACATTCCCTTCTGTAAACTCCGCGTGTTCCGCTGATTTCCCGGCGCTTCCGCGCTCTCTCATATTCTCTCCGCGATCCGGAGCTTCGCGCTCCTGGACCTGGGGTTTCTCTCCAATTCTTCCTTGCCCGGCGTGACGGGCTTTCTGGTGACGCTCTTCATGGTCTGTTTGAATCCGCACACGCACACCGGAAATTCCGGCGGGCACGTACACCCGTTCTCTCTTGCCCGAATAGCCGTCTTGACGATCCGGTCCTCCAGGGAGTGGAAGCTGATGACGGCGATCCTGCCGCCGGGGCTGAGTCTTTCCATGGCGGCGTCCAGCATCTCCCGCAGGGCCCCCAGCTCGTCGTTGACGGCGATGCGGATGGCCTGGAAACACCGTTTGGCCGGGTGCTGCTTCTCCCGCAGCGCCGAGGCCGGCATGGCCGATTTGATGATGTCCACCAGCTCCAGCGTGGTTTTGACGGGCCGCTTCTCCCGCTCCCGCGCGATGGCGGAGGCGACGCGGGCGGAATACCGCTCCTCGCCGTACTCGAAGAAGATACGCCGAAGCTCCGCCTCGTCCCAGCCGTTGACCACATCAAAAGCCGTGAGGCTGGCTGTCTGATCCATTCTCATATCCAGCGGGGCGTCCGTCCTGTAGGAAAATCCCCGTCCCACGTCATCCAGCTGGGGGGAGGAGACGCCCAGGTCGAAGAGCATCCCGTCGACCCTGTCGATCCCCAGCCCGTCCAGGATGCTCCCGATGTCCCGGAAGTTCCCGTGTACCAGCTCCACCTTCTCGGCAAGGGGCCGGAGAAGTTCCCCGGCCTCGTCGATCGCCGCCAGATCCCGGTCAATGCCGATGAGCCGACCCGTGGTCAGCCTCCCGGCAATGGCCTCCGAATGGCCGCCCCGCCCGAGCGTGCCATCCACATACGTGCCTTCGGGCCGAATGTTCAGGCCCTCCACGCACTCATTGAGCAATACAGGTTTGTGCGCAGCTATATCCATCAGAATCCAAGCTCCTCAAGCACCTGAGCGATGTTCTCCGGAGTCGTCTCAACGGAGTCCACCTCATCCCAGGTCTCCTCGTTCCAAAGCTGAGCGCACTCGCCATTCCCGACAACGGCGACGTTCTTGTCGAGGGAGGCGAAATCGCGAAGGGGCTGCGGCAGGAGGACCCGTCCCTGACTGTCTATCTCACATTTTGCCGCGTGGGCGAAGATGGGCCGCGCCTTGATCTGGGCGATCCTGGGAAGGGCGCGGATCTGGTCCATCATCCTCTTCCAGCTCTCTTCGGAGTAGGCCGTCAGGCACTTCTCCGAGGAGATGGTCACATAGAAGGTCTCCCCCAGCTCCTCGCGGATCCGGGCCGGAACGGCGAGACGTCCCTTGGCGTCGATGGTGTGTCTGTATACGCCGAACATCCCGCTCCCTCCTTCCGTGTCTTTCCTGTCTCCCGTGCGTCATCCCGCCACTGAGCGGCACATCGGTGGGCCGAAGGGCCACTTTCCTCCACTTCTCCCCACTCCATGTCCTTATTATAAGTTTAGCTCCCGGAAAATGCAAGAGGGATTTTTCATTTTGTCAGATTATTCTCCGATTTGTGTTACCATAATTCCCGCCCCACAAGATATGGCAAGCCCGCGCCCCCCGCCTTCTCTTCTCCGCCGCCCCGGATGACATAAAAAATACCCCCGCCGTAGTCTGGCGAGGGTATTTCACGCATTTTTCCGTTTTTCGGGACGCTTTCGCGCTTTTTTCCATTTACAGTTCTATATCCGTATCGGACGCGGACGACTGCTGATTTGTCTGGGGCATGGCGCTGGCGGAGACGGAGCGGAAGCGGGTGCGGGACTGGCGGACCTCGCCCAGGGCCTCGGATATGGCGTCCTCGGTGCGGCGGAGGGCGTCGTCGGCGTATTCGTTGGCGACCCGTCTGAGCTCGGCGGACTTGGTCTCGGCGGCGGTGATGATCTCGTTGGCCCGCTGCTTGGCGGCCCGGACGATCTCCTCCTGGTCCACCAGCTGCCGGGCCCTCTGCTCGGCCACCTTGCGCATGGACTCGGCCTCCCGCTTGGCGTTGTTGACGTACTCGGCGCGGCTGGCAAGAAGCCTCTTGGCCTCCTCAAGCTCGGTGGGGAGCTGGGACTTGATCTCGTCCAGGAGGTCCAGCACCTTGTCCCGCTCGATGACGCACTTCTCCGCCCCCAGGGGAAGCCCCCAGGCGTCGGTAATCATGTTGTACAGCATGTCGATGAGCTCTTGAACGTCGTTACCCATAATATCCTTATCCTTTCTGTGTGAAATGTATTTTTCTGTCAGCGTATCCTCAGCCTCTCCAGCACGTCCTGGGCGATCTCCCGGGGGACCACTCTGGAGATATCCGCGTTGTAGGCGGCCATCTCCCGGGCTATCGTGGAGGAGAGGTATGTATACTTCTCGTCGGCGGTGAGGAAGACGGTCTCGATCTCCGGGGCCAGCTTCTTGTTGAGGAGGGCGATCTGAAACTCCATCTCAAAGTCCGACACCGCCCGCAGGCCCTTGATGATGAACGTGGCCCCCAGGGTCCTGGCGTACTCCACCAGGAGCCCGTCGCAGGTGGTGACCTCCACATTGCCGTACTTGGCGGTGACCCGCCGGACAAAGTCCGCCCGCTCCTCCAACGTGAAGTGGGGCTTTTTTGAGGAGTTGACCGCCACGCACACGTACACCCTGTCAAAGATGCGGGAGGCGCGCTTTACGATGTTCAGGTGCCCCAACGTGATGGGGTCGAAGGAGCCGGGGTAAACTGCGATCTTCATGATCTCAAATCCTTGTAAATGTGGTGAGCTTCACCCGCCCGTAGAGGTACTCCCGCCGGGCGAAGCGGTCCTCCGGCATGGCCGGAAGCTCAAGCGTCCTGTCGCTTTCGCAAATCATTATACCATTATTATTCAAAATGTCAAATCTTCCGACGAGATTTAACGCTTTTTCCAAAAGATCCCCGGCGTAGGGCGGGTCCGTGAGGATCAGATCGAACCCCCGGGCCCTCTCCAGATAGGCGATAGAGTCCGTCCGCACCACGCTGGCGGACTTTTCAAACCCGGCGGTCCGCAGATTCTCCCCCACGATCCGTATGGCCTCCGGCGCCCGGTCCACGAAGACGCACTCCCGCGCCCCCCGCGACAGCGCCTCGATGCCCAGCTGTCCCGTCCCGGCGAACAGGTCCAGCACCCTGGCGCCCTCCACCCTGAATTGCACGATGTTGAACATGGCCTCCTTCACCTTGTCGGTGGTGGGCCGGATGTCGTAGTTGTCAGGCGTCCGGAGCTTCCGTCCCCGGGCCGTCCCCGTGATCACTCTCATTTTCAGTCTCCTCGCTGTGGAAATGGTCGTACACCGCTTTGGCGGCGGGGCCGGGTAAAACCTCCGCCAGATCGATGAGGTCCGCCGCCGCGACGGCTTTTATGGATTTAAAATGGCGCAGCAGCTCCGCCTTCCGCTTCTCCCCCACCCCGGGGATGCCGTCCAGCCTCGATTTGCTCACACGTTTGGACCGCAGGGACCGGTGGAACTCGATGGCGAAGCGGTGCGTCTCCTCCTGGATGTTCCCGATGAGGGCGAAGGCCGCGGGATTGGCCTGGATGGAGATCTCCTCCCCCTCCGGCGTCACCAGCGCCCGGGTCCGGTGTCGGTCGTCCTTGACCATGCCGAAGATGGGGACGCTGACCCCCGCCGCCTCCATGGCTTCCCGGGCCACCGAGGCGTGTTTGTCGCCGCCGTCGATGAGCAGAAGGTCCGGGAGCTCCCCGAAGCTCCCGTCCCCGGAGGCGTACCGGGCGAAGCGCCGCCCCACGGCCTCCCGCATGGAGCCGTAGTCGTCCTGCCCGTCTATTGTGCGCATTTTGAACTTTTTGTACTCGCTCTTTTTCGGTTTCCCGTCCACGAACACCACCATGGAGGCCACCACGTCGTCGGCGCCGGTGTTGGAGATGTCGAAGCTCTCCACCCGCGCCGGAGGCTCCGCCAGCCCCAGGGCGTCCGCCAGCCACCGGGCGGTCTTGGACACCCGCTCGAAGGTGGTGGTGTTCCGCTCCACCTCCTCCCGGGCGTTCTCGGCGGCGGCGGTCATGAACTCCCGGTACATCCCCCGCTGGGGCGCCGTGACCGCCACCGCGTGGCCCGCCTTCTCGGTGAGAAATTGCTGGAGCTCCTCCATGTCCTCCGTCTCCACGGGCAGGAGCACCCGGGAGGGGATCAGCTCCGCGTCCATGTAGTACTGCCGCACCAGAAGCGACACCGCCTCCTCGCAGTCCCCCAGGGGGTCGTCAAAGAGCTCGCAGTCCTTGGCCAGCAGCTGGCCCTGGACGTAGTGGAGGACGGCGAAGG
>CANQKZ010000051.1 GCA_947624585.1 uncultured Oscillospiraceae bacterium
CCATACCATTACAAACGAGAGACTCGCCCGGGCGGGATATTACAGCATCCTGGCCCGGTACGAGTCCCTGCACTTATACGATTGAACCGCCGTGTACGGAACCGTACGCACGGTGGTGTGGGAGGTCGGCCCCGTCAGGGGCCTCCTACCCGATTTTTTTCAGCGGAGCTCCTCCAGGATATCCGCCGTGTGGGGGTAGTAGAGGAAGGCGCGGCGGATCCCGGCGGCGCGTGCCAGGGAGAGCTTTCGGTTGAGTGTCCCCGCGTCGTCCCACAAAAGCAGGTGCGCCCTGCCCCTCTCCGTGTAAGAGGCGTAGTTTGCGCACAGCTCCGGGGAGAAGAAGGGCGTCAGCGGCGGCAGAGACGCCAGTCTCTTCGGTGGCAGGAGGATCCCGCGCCCGGTGCGGCAGGGGAGAGAGAAGTCCGTGTACACCCGCTCCGCCTCCAGGGCCACCCGCTCCGGCCCGTACCTGTCGCACAGGCGCTCAAGGCGGGCGGCGTATGTGCCGGAGGTGTTCTGGGCGGGGACCAGTACGAAGGCGCCGGGGGCGGCCCCGGCATACCGCTCGGGGAGGTACAGCTCCAGCCCATATCGCGCCGACGCCCGGTCGAGACAGGCGCAGAAGGCAAGAAGCCCCTGATTGGGCCGGGGCAAGTCCGGCGCCATCCCCCGGTACCCCCTCCGGCGGCAGAGGGTCACAAGGCGGTTTACCAGAGCCTCGTGGGGGCCGTAGCCGGAGAAGGCGGAGGCATCCACGTCCATCAGCGCCGGGCGGACGCCCCCCATGGGCGCCTCATAGAGCCGCAGATCCCGGCCCACCCGGAACGCCTGGGCCGAGACGGGCCCCCGTTCGGACGCCTCCCGCGTAAGATCCGGCGGCGCCGTCAGATAAATTTCCATTTCATCCATATACATTTCACCGAAAATGTGATATACTTGCCTCATCGCGGGGCGCGGACAGGCCCGGATACAAAACTTTATGCGCGAGGAGGACGATTATGAGCTTTTCCCTGTTCCCGGACAGAAAATTCCAGGACGTGTCCTCCATCACCCCGGAGGATCTGCGCGCCCTGGGGGTGAGCCTCCTGATCCTGGACGTGGACAACACCATAGCCCCCTATAAGACCCTGACGCTGGAGACATCCGTAGTGGAGTGGGCGTCGCGGATGAAGTCCGCCGGGGTGTCGCTCTACATCGTCTCCAACAACAAGGGGGAGAGGCCGGAGGCCTTCGCCTCCCTCCTGGGTGTCCCCTACATCAAACACGCCGGGAAGCCCAACCCCCGGGGCGTCCGTCAGGCTCTGGCCCAGACCGGCGTCCCCCCGGACCGCGCCGCCCTGGTGGGGGACCAGATCTATACCGACACCGTCGCCGCGAACCTGGCCGGTGTGCGGATGCTCCTGGTGGAGCCTATCAAATTTACCAATATTTTCCTCGCCATCCGATACTTCTTCGAGCTTCCCTTCCGCAGGGAAAAGAGGAAATAATGAAGGAATCATATAATTTTACAGATAAAAGGAGTGCATTCCCATGAACAACGTGAAAAAGATCTCCCGGGCCGTTGCCGAGAGCGAGGCGCAGGCCATATTCGTCACCTCCGACCAGAACAGGTACTACGCCACGGGCTTCGCGTCCTCCGCCGGGGAGCTGATCATCTGCGGCGACGGCTCCGCCGCCCTCTTCATCGACGCCCGTTATTTTGAGGACGCCAGCCGGAGCATCCGGGAAGTGGAGGTGCTCTGCTCCAATGACAAGCCGGTCTACGAGATGATGAACGACTATTTTAAGGCCCACAACGTTCAGAAGCTCGCGGTGGAGGAGGGTTCTCTCAGCTACGCCGCCTACACGCGCCTCCAGGGCAAGCTGGAGCCGGAGTTTGTGGCCGGGCAGAACATCCTTCGGGACCTTCGCGCCGTCAAGAGCCCGGAGGAGATGGACTTCCTCATCGGCGCCCAGCGCATCGCCGACAAAGCCTTTGAGAACACCTTAAAGCTCATCACCCCGGACATCACGGAGCGGGAGCTGGCGGCGGAGCTGACCTGCCAGATGCTGAGGCTCGGCGCTCAGGACAAGTCCTTCGACCCCATCGTGGTCTCCGGGGCTCTCTCCAGTGTGCCCCACGGCAAGCCCAGGGACGTGAAGCTCCAGCGGGGATTTTTGACCATGGACTTTGGAGCCCTCTACATGGGCTACTGCTCCGACACCACCCGCACCGTCGCCATCGGCGAACCCACCCCGGAGATGGTGAAGGTCTACAACACCGTCCTGGAGGCCCAGACCACGGCCATCGCCGCCGCCAGGGCGGGACTCACCGGCGCGGAGCTGGACGGCGTGGCGAGAAAGGTGATCGCGGAGGCCGGGTACGGCGAGTACTTCACCCACTCCCTGTCCCACGGCGTGGGCATCGACATCCACGAGTACCCCAACTGTTCCCCCAAGAGTGAGAACGTGCTGAAGGCGGGCAATCTCATCTCCATGGAGCCGGGCATCTACATCCCCGAGCGGTTCGGCGTGCGCATCGAGGACGTGATCCTCCTGAGAGAGGACGGGTGCTTTGATCTCACCGAATTGCCCAAGGACCTTCTTGTGTTCTGCGCGTGAGTTTTTTTCGGCGAATGGCAGATTTTCTCTTGCAAAAAGAGAGATTATGATGTAGAATATATTAGATTTTTTAAAGCCTCATTCTTTTACGAATACTACTCTACGGGAGGATACAAACATGGCAACAATTACCGCCAGCGATTTCAGAAACGGAAAGACCTTTGAGTACGAGGGCAAGCCCGTCGTAGTCGTGGAATTCCAGCACGTCAAGCCCGGCAAGGGCGCGGCCTTTGTGCGCACCAAGATGAAGAACCTCATCACCGGCGCCGTGACCGAGACTTCCTTCAACCCCACCGCCAAGTTCGAGGAGGCTTTTGTGGAGCGCAAGGAGGCGGAATACCTCTATCAGGACGGCGACCTCTACTACTTCATGGACCCCGAGACCTACGAGCAGGAGCCTGTTTCCGGCAGCAAGCTTGGCCCCAGCTTCCGCTTCGTCAAGGAGAATATGGTCTGCGTCATTTCCAGCTACAAGGGCGATGTCTTCTCCGTGGAGCCCCCCAACTTTGTGGAGCTTGAGGTCACCGACACCGACCCGGGCTTCGCCGGGAACACCGCCACCAACACCCTCAAGCCCGCCACCCTGGAGACCGGCGCCGAGATCAAGGTTCCCCTCTTCATCAACGTGGGCGACAGGATCCGCATCGACACCCGCGTGGGCGAGTACCTTGAAAGGGCCAAGGGCTGAGCCCCGGACCCCGGTACGGCCGAATCAAACCTGTTATTTTCAAATAGGAGGATCACACTATGACACCCAGTGAAAAGGTTGCGTATATCAAGGGCCTCATGGAGGGCATGGGCATGGAGACCGAGAAGGGCGAGGGCAAGGTCCTTGCCGCCATCGTGGATGTTCTCGAGGATCTGGCCATGGACCTGGACGACCTGCAGGACTCCGTCGACGAGCTGAACGAAGGTCTGGACGCCGTGTCCGACGACCTGGAGACCGTGGAGAGCGTCGTCTATGACGACGGGGATGAAGACGGCGAGTGCTGTTGCCACCATCATCACGGCGACGAGGATGAGGACTACGAATACGAGGTGGAGTGCCCCGCCTGCGGCGCCGAGCTGGTCCTGGAGGAGGGCGACCTGGAGCAGGGCATCATCCAGTGCCCCGAGTGCGGCGAGTCCCTGGAGCTGGACCTGACCGAGGTCCAGGAGGACGAGTCCGAGGACGACGAGGATGACGACGACTACGAGGAGTACGACGACGAGGACCTGGAGCCCGAGGAATAAGTTCCTATAACTATCTGTAAGGCCGCCCGATGGACGGCCTTTTTTCGTGTATTTTCGATTTGGAGCCGCTATGATCGACTTATCAATTCAAAAAATCAGGATCGCCTTTGAAAAGGGCAACGACATTCTCAAGGGGGTATCCTTCGACATCACCGCCGGGGAGCACGTGGGCATCCTGGGGCGCAACGGGGCCGGGAAGACCACGCTCTTCCGCATCATCTCCGGGGAGCTGGACTCCGACGAGGGCGCGGTTGTCACGCCCCCCGGCAAGCGGGTGGGTGTGCTCAGCCAGATCCCCGTCTACCCGGAGGGATACACCGGCGAGGACGTACTAAAGGAGGCCCAGCGGCGCATCGAGCGCATGGGCCGGGAGATGGAGCGCCTGGAGGAGCGTATGGCCTCCGGGGACGGAAGCTCCGACACGCTGGCGGCCTACGACCGGCTTTCGGCGGAGTTCCTGCGCCTGGGCGGTTACGAGCTGGAGCGCTTCCGGGACACGGTTGCCAACGGCCTTGGCATTCCGCCACACCAGAGGGAACAGCTCTACGCGGAGCTGTCCGGCGGGGAGCGGACGCGCCTCAACCTGGCACGGCTCATTTTGGAGGACACGGACATCCTCCTCCTGGACGAGCCCACCAACCACCTGGATATGTCCGCCGCCGAGTGGCTGGAGGACTATCTGAATCATTTTAAAGGCACGGTGCTGGCCATCTCCCACGACAGGTATTTTCTGGACAGGACCGTCAGCCGCGTCATCGAGATCGTGGACGGCCTGCCGGAGTTCTACAGCGGAAATTACAGCTTTTACCTTGCGGAGAAGCAGCGCCGGTATGAGGAGCGGTTGAAGCAGTACGAGAAGCAGGAGGCCAAGATTGCCCAGCTCCAGCGGGCGGCGGACGACCTGCACCTGTGGGCCTTCATGGGCGCGGACAAGCTCCACAAGCGGGCCTTCTCCATCGAAAAGCGCATCGACAAGATGCGCACCGCGGACCGCCCCAAACGGGAGGCCAAGATGAAGACCCGCTTCGGGGAGACGGAGTTTCGCGGCGACGAGGTGCTGGTCGCGCGCGGCGTGTCCAAGGCGTTTGGGGAGAAGCGGATCCTGTCCGGCACGGACCTTCTCATGGAGCCCCGGGAGTCCGTGGCCCTCATCGGGGACAACGGCGCCGGGAAATCCACCCTCATCAAGATGATCGTGGGGGAGGAGCCCATGGACGCGGGCTTCATCCGCCTGGGCCCCGCCGTCAAGGCGGCGTATCTGCCCCAGACGGTGACCTTCGAGGACGAGAGCCTTTCCGTGCTGGAGTGCATGATGTACGAGGGCAAGTGTACCCAGCAGGAGGCCCGGGACCGGCTGGCGTCGTTCCTCTTCCGGGGCGAACAGGTGTTCACCCCGGTGGACGCCCTGTCCGGCGGGGAGCGGAGCCGCCTGAAGCTGTGTATGCTGATGAGATCGGACATCAATCTGCTCATTTTGGACGAGCCCACCAACCACCTGGACGCGGCCAGCCGGGAGTGGATCGAGGAGGCGCTGTCGGACTACACCGAGGCCCTTCTCTTCGTCTCCCACGACCGCTACTTCATCAACCGCTTCGCCACCCGCATCTGGGCCATGGCCGACGGGGAACTGCGGGACTACCGGATGGGTTACGAGGAGTACCGGGCCTACCTGGACCGCCAGAAGCAGCTGGCCCAGACCGCCGCCGCCAAAACGGAGAGGCCCAAAAAGGAGCCGAAGAAGACCCCAGCGGCCAAGGGGCGCGGCGCCGCCAGAATCGAGCGGGAAATCGCCCGGATGGAGGAGAAGATCGCCGCCAACGAGCGGGAGCAGGAGGCCGCCGCCACCGACTACCAGCGGCTCATGGAGCTCACCGGGGAGCACCGGGAGCTTTCGGCGGCGCTGGAATCGCTTTACAGCGAGTGGGAGGCGGCGTCGGAGTGAAAAAGGTTCGCGGAACTCTCGTGGCCGCGTCGGTGCTGCTGGTGCTGGCGGGATTTTTCAAATTCGCCATGCTGGGCTACAGCTTCCTGTCCCTGTGCCTCGCGGGATGCGCGGCGCTGACGCTTTGCTATATGGGATTGGATCTGCTGTCGGCAAAGCACCCGAAGGTGGCAAGACGGCTGAAAACCGTGCTGACAAGCGCGTTGGCGCTGGGCGCCATCGCCCTGGCGGCCACGGAGACGGTCATCGTGGCCCAGAGGCTGAACGCCCGCGCCTCCGGCAAACCGGAGAACTACGCCGTGGTCCTGGGGGCGGGCGTCAACGGGACCGCGCCCTCCCGCGCGCTGCGGACGCGCCTGGAGGCGGCGCAAAGGTTCGCCGGGGAGAATCCCCAGGCCGTCCTGATCCTCTCCGGCGGCAAGGGCCCGGGGGAGGACATCTCCGAGTCCCGGTGTATGTTCGACTGGCTCACCGCCCACGGCGTCGCGCCGGAACGGCTGATCATGGAGGACCGGTCCACCAACACCGTGGAGAACCTGATCTTCTCCAGGGAGAAGCTGCGGGAGCTGGGGGCCGAGGGGGAGAACGTCACCGTCATCACCGGCGGCTACCACATCGCCCGCGCCCGCCTCATGGCCGCCGACCTGGGCTACCCCTCCACCACCGCCCGCCCCGCCTACTCCGGCTACCCGGTGCTGGAGCTCAACTACTACCTCCGCGAGGCCCCGGCCATCTGGTGGTATATGATGACGCGGTAAAGCGCCGACTTCCCCGCACAAAAGGGCATTTTCGACAGACCGACGCGGGCCGCCCGGGCCCGCGTTTTTCCGATTTCGGTCAAAGGCTGAATTGCCTTACGCGTCAGGAAAGGAGCATCCCATGGGCGTCAAATTCTGTAATCTCAACCTCCGCATCCCGGAGAACACTGTCGCGGCGATTTTCCACGGCCTCACCGCCCGCCGGCTTGTGCCCGGATGGGTGACGCTGACGGGGGAGACGCTGACCTGGGGGGAGACTCAAAAACGCGCCGCCCAACTCTCCCGATTGACCCATTCCGCCGTCCTGTCCACGGAGTATTTCAACGACGACTACGCGCGGTTCACGGTCTTTACGGACGGAAAGTGCGCCGCCCAATTCGCCCCGGCGGAGCACGAGGGCTTCCCCCGCGTCCCCGGAAACCCGGCGGAGTGGCGGCGGGCCCTGGACCTGCCGGAGTCGGCGGAGGGGACGCTGAAAGCGATTTTCCAGGAGCGGGACCCGGAGACGGCCCTGCGCCTTCTGGAGTGCGTCGCCGGATGCCCCCTGTGGGCGGACCCGGAGGAGCCTGATCGGACGGTATTGCCGGACGGGAGCGCGCTGGCGGAGTACCTGGCCCGCGAAAGGTCCTCCGCAAAAATCAAAAATCAGACGAAAGCGTCGCTCCTGGACCGGATCCCCTGCCGCGATTTGAGGCTTTACAACGACCTCGCCCTCCTTGACCGGGACGGGGATGGCAAGCGGCCCGTGATCGTCCCGGAAAACGGCCGTCTCCGCGAGCTCTTCCGCACGGACCGGGCGGAGGGAGTCCAGACGCTCCGCCGGGACCCCCGGCGGGGAAACGTGTTCCTCCGCATGAGTGCCGACGGGGGCCGGGGGATGGTGCTCTCCGGCGCGGGGGAGCCACTGGATGAATTTCCCATCCCCCCAAACAGCCCATGCGAGTGCCTGTTTCTGGACGAAGAGCGGCTTTTCCTGAACGGAAAATGCCGGAACTTCCGCGCCCGCGCCGACGAGTGGCGGACAGAACGCAGGGCAAAATTTGAGTGCTTTTCCCACGCACTTAAACTCCCGGACGGCGGACTCTTCTTCTTCCGCGAGACGCTGGACGGACAGGGGGCGCGGTACTCCCTGAACGTCGTGGGCCCGGACGGGCGGGGCCGCGCAGAGCGTGAACTCCCCTCCGGCGGCTTCTGCCGGGACGCGGCGCTGACGGGGGAGGGGCTTTTGCTGCGGATGTCGTCGCCGGACTGCCTGGCGACGCTGGATTTTGACCTGAAGGAGCGGTGGAGCCTGCCGCTCGCGGACCGGGATGACCCCATCCATATGGACGCGGGGACCGGTACGGTCTATCTCCAAACGGACCGGGAGGCGCTGGCCCTGGACTTGGCCTCCCGCCGCTTCACCGCCTCCCGCCCCGTGGCGCGTGGGGAGCACCTGTGGGTGCGCGGCCTCCTTCCCGGCGTCGGCCCGCTGGTGTCCGTGGGTGCGTCCTCCGTGGAGGTGTGGGACTGTTCGCTGAACCCCCTCTCCCGCCACCGCCTCCGGGGTACCGTGTCCCACATGACGGAGGACGGGTACATCCTCACCGCCTCCGCCCCCCGGAACGGCGGACCCGGAGCGCTGAGGCTCTACGGCATCGCAAGAAAGGAGAAAGAATAAAATGGAAGACCCCTTTAAGCCGACGCCCCTCAGACCCATATCCCGCCTGACCGGAACCCCGGACAGATCCGGCTTCTACCCGGCGGCCATGCGGACAGAGGATGGCGCGTCGTTCTACGGCGTGCGGGAGGGGAAGCTGCGCGAGCTCTTCCGCATGGACCTCCCCTGGGAGCCGCTGGCGGTGGTCCATGACCGTGGAGGCGGCTGTACGCTGGTGGAGACACACAACCTGCGCACAGCGGAGCGGACGGCGACCGTGGCGGATGAGCATGGCCGGATATTGGACACCCTCCCCCTGGCCCTGGGCAGCGGCGGCCAGCGCGTGTTCCTGGAGGGAGGCCGCGTCCTCCTGGACGGCCTCTGCCGGGACTACAGGGCGCGGAAGACCCTCTGGGACCTGGGCGCGGACGGTCGCCGGGACAGCCTGGACACGGTCCGCCCCTTGCCCGGCGGCGGAGTCTTCTTCCAACGCCACATTTGGAACGACGGGGACGCCGCGCCCGGCCGTCTCCTGTGCCTTGCGGACCGGGACGGAAGGATCACGGCCGCCCGCCCCTTCCCGGAGGAGGGCGCCCTGTGGGGGGCCGTCCCTGTGGGGGAGGAGATCCTTCTGCGGTTCAACCGGCCCGGCCGCCTCCTCCGCGTAGACCGGGAGTTTTCGGAGCTGTGGCGGCTGGACCTGCCCGACGGTGACAACGGGGCCGTGGACCCGGAGGCGGGGCTGGGCTTTTTCACCGTGTACTTCAACGCGCTGGCCGCCGTGGACCTGCGGGACCGCCGGGTCGCGGCCCTGCGCCGGTTCCCGGCAAACCGCCAGACGGACCTCTTGGGCGTCCTCCCCGGCGGGCGGGCCGTCCTGGCGTCGGGGAATGAGGTGCTGATCCTGGACGCCGCCCTTACGACCCTCTCCGCCTTCCGTGTCACGGGCCGCTTCCCGCGCCTTACGCGGGAGGGGGACAGGACCTTCCTCCTGACCCGGACCCTGACCACGCCCCGTGAGATCTTCACCCCCGAGGACCGGGCGAAGCTCCGCCCCGGTTCCCTCCGGCTCTATGAGCTGTGATTGGAAGGCAAGGGAAAAATGAAAATTGGGGTGGAAATGAGGGGCGTAAGGTGATATAATGTCAAAAGCGCTTTCAATCACAAGTTCCTTTACTCTGAAATAATGAGGTATTGCCTTATGGATGAAAATCTCATGTATCCCGAGGAGAGCGAGGTCTTCGCCAACCGGGAGCTGTCGTGGCTCTCCTTCAACGAGAGAGTGCTGGAGGAGGCGGGGGACGCCAGAAATCCCCTGGGGGAGCGTCTCAACTTCCTCTCCATATTCATGTCCAATCTGGACGAATTCTACATGGTCCGTGTGGGGACGCTGGTGGACACCCTGAAAGACGGTGTCACCGACGACAAGATGGGGATGACCTCGGCCCAGCAGATCAAGGCGGTGCTGAGCCGCACCGGGGAGCTTCTGGAGCGGCGGGACGCCATCTTCCGGGACCTGTTCGTGACGCTCCACGACTACGGGGTGGAGATGGTCCGCTTCGTCAGCCTCCAGGACAAGGCCCGGGCGTATCTGGAGAAGTACTTCCTCTCCGACGTTCTCCCGGTGCTGTCGCCCCAGATCATCACCCGCAAACAGCCTTTCCCGTTTCTGAAGAGCAAGACCACCTACGCCGTTGCCAAGCTCATCGGCAAGAACGGCCAGATGAGCCTGGGCGTGGTGCCCTGTGGGGACGGGGGTCTCCGGCGCGTGGTGCCCCTGCCGGGGGAGGGCCTTCGGTTCGTGCTGATGGAGGACCTCATACGCCACTTCCTGCCCCGGGTCTTTGAGCGGTACCGGGTGGACGGGTCCCTGCTCATCCGCCTTGTGCGCAACGCAGACATCGACGTGGAGGAGACGGGCATGGACGCGGACTTCCAGTCGGCGGAGGACTACCGGAAGACCATGGAGAAGCTGGTCCGGTCCCGCACCCGCCGGGAGCCGGTGCGCCTGGACTACAACGGCCGCCTGGACGACGAGGTCCGGTCCGTGCTGAGAAAATATCTGGGCCTCTCCAAACGCCATATGTTCCAAAGCTCCATCCCCCTGGACCTGAGCTTCATGGGCTTTTTGCGGGACGTGCTCCGGGACAAGACGGAGCTTTTCTACCCGAGGCGGGTCCCCCAGAACAGCGTGAACATCGACGCCCACAGGCCCATCGCCCCCCAGATCCGGGAGCGGGACGTACTTTTGAACTACCCCTACGAGTCCATCCGCCCCTTCCTGCACCTCCTCAACGAGGCGGGCCAGGACCCGGAGGTGGTATCCATCAAGATGACCCTCTACCGCGTGGCCCACAACAGCAAGATCGTGGAGGCGCTGTGCGAGGCCGCCGAGAACGGCAAGGAGGTGGTGGTCCTGGTGGAGCTGCGGGCCCGGTTCGACGAGGAGAACAACATTGGCTGGTCCCGCGTCCTGGAGCAGGCCGGGTGCCGGGTGATCTACGGTCTGGACCGGATGAAGGTCCACTCCAAGCTCCTGCTCATCACCCGCCGCCACGAGGGGGAGATCGAGTACATCACCCAGATCGGTACCGGCAACTACAACGAGGACACGGTGCGGCTCTACACCGACTACGCCCTGATGACCGCCAGCCGCGACATCGGCGCCGAGGCGGCGCGGGTGTTCAACTGCCTCTCCATGGGCGAGATCATCGAGGACACAAAGCACCTCCTGGTGGCCCCGGCGTGCCTCCGGTCCCGCATTATGGACATGATTGACGGCGAGATCGCCGAGGCAAAGGCCGGGGGCGAGGCTTATCTTGGCTTCAAGCTCAACGGCCTCACCGACAAGGGAATCATCGAGAAGCTGGCGGAGGCCAGCCAGGCCGGGGTGAAGATCGACCTTCTCATCCGTGGCATCTGCTGCCTGGTGCCGGGCGTTGCCGGGGAGACGGAGAACATCGGCGTGTACTCCATCGTGGGACGTTTCCTGGAGCACGCGAGAGTTTACATAATCGGTATCGGTGACCGGAGGCGGGTGTACATCTCCTCCGCCGACTTCATGACCCGCAACACCCAGCGGCGCGTGGAGGTGGCGGCGCCGGTGTACGACCCGGAGATCCGCGCCCACATCGTGCGGATGTTCGAGACGCAGCTTTCCGACAACGTGAAGCTCCGCCGCCAGAACCCCGACGGCAGCTACACCTACGTGGAGCAGGGGACCGAGGAGCTGTGCTCCCAGGAGCTTTTCTACGAGCAGGCATACGCCGGGGCGTGGCGTATGCACCCGGCGGAGACAGCGCCTGTCGAGCCGCCGGAGAAACCCGAGGTACCGGAGAAAATCAAGACACCGAAGAAACCCGAGGTACCGGAGAAGATCGAGACACCGGAGAACATAGAAGTTTCGGTGAAGGTCGAGGTCCCAGAGAAAATCGATGTGCCGGAGGACCCCGACGCGCCGGAGGACCCCGAACCTCCCGCAAAGCCCGCCTCCCCGACGCCCCGGCCGCCGGAGACGCCCCAAGCCCCCCGCGTGGGCGGCAAGATCACCTTGGAGCCCATCGTAAAGAAGCGGCGGAGCGCCAGAAAGAGCGACGAGAGCCCCGCAGTGTACCGCCTGCTCTCCCGGGTGATGCGGAAAAAATGACAGATAAAACCGATTTTGTCGCCCCCCGCCCGCACAACGGGGATTTCATCCGGGGCGCGGACGTTTCCTCCCTCCTGGCGGTGCTCCGGTCCGGCGCCCGCTTCCGGGACTGGGACGGGGAGACCCTGGGGGAGAGCGTGCCCGAGAACGGGGCCGGATTCATGCGCCTTCTGGCGGACGCCGGGGCCAACTGGGTGCGGCTCCGCGTCTGGAACGACCCCTATGACGAGAGCGGCCGCGCCTACGGCGGCGGCAACAACGACCTGGAAGTGGCGATAACCGTGGGCCGCTGGGCCTCGGATGCCGGACTGCGTGTCCTCATCGACTTCCACTACTCCGACTTCTGGGCCGACCCTGGCCGCCAGCTGTGCCCCAAAGCGTGGCGCGGCATGGACCCGGCGGAGAAGGCCCGGGCGCTCTACGACTTCACATCGGAGAGCCTTGACCGCTTCCTCGAAGCGGGCGTGGACGTGGGAATGGTCCAGGTGGGCAACGAGACCTCCAACGCCCTCGCCGGGGAGAGCCGTTGGGAGGACATCACCCGCCTCCTGTCCGCCGGATGCCGCGCCGTCCGGGACACGGGGACGCGGCGGTGCCATCCCATGCTGAGAGCCGTCCACTTCGAGAGCCCCCAGGACCGGAAATACCCCCGCTACGCCGAAACTCTGCGAAACGGCGGCGTGGAGTACGAGGTCTTCGCCAGCTCCTACTACCCCGAGTGGCACGGGACGCTGGAGAATCTGACAGACCAGCTCCGTTCTGTCGCGGAGGGCTTCGGCGTCCTGGTGATGGTGGCCGAGACAAATTCCCCTTGGACAGACATAGACGCGGACGGAGAGGGCAGCGAACCTGTCCAAACCGGTTACCCGGCGGACGTGGAGGGACAGATGAGGGAATTTGAGGATGTAGCCCGCGCCGTCCGGGCCGTTGGAAAGGCGGGCGTCGGCCTCTTCTACTGGGAAAACGCCTGGATCCCCGCCGTCGACCTCACCGGCCTCACCGGCGCCGCCCTCCAAAGCGCCCGCCGCAAGGCCGCAAGACTCTGGGAAACACATGGCACCGGCTGGACCACCCGCTTCGCCGCATCCTACGACCCCCACTCCGCCTCCGCCCGCCACTACGGCCCCGGCATGAGCGGCAAGGCCATGTTCGACTTTTCTGGCCGCCCCCTGGAGTCGCTGCGGGTGTTTGGAAAGGTATGATTTGAAAAAAGAGGGCTTCGGCCCTCTTTTTTGACAAATACGGAGGAAAAATGGAAGATATTTCATTATCTATCATGACGCGGGAGCAATGCCATGCGCTGTACCGAGACTGGGAGAACGACCCGGCGATCTATGCGGACATGGGACAGTTCAAGCCGTACCGCTATGACGCGGCGGCGGTGGATCGGTATTTTGACACAAGGCAAAACCCGTCCCGTGTCCTGTTTGCCATCCTGCTGGGCGGCAGGGTGATCGGGGAGCTTCAATTGAAGCGAATCGACCGGGAGCGGAAGGAGTGTACCCTGAGCATCCATCTGCAAAACGACAGCGTGAAGGGGCGCGGCTGCGGCACGGCGGCGGAGAGACTGGCGGTGCAATATGCCTTTGACGTGCTGGGGATGACGGCGGTGAAGGCAGACACGACGCTCAAAAACACCAGAAGCCAGCACGTCCTCGAAAAGGTGGGGTTCCGATTCGTCGAAGAGAAGGACGGGTTCAGATACTATCGATACGACGTAAAACGCGGCGCGGACAGCAAAAATATTTCTACAGAAATGTAAAAATACCTCTTGACATTTCTACATACATGTAGTAATATATGCTTATCCCCGGCGGACGCGCCGGGGGAGGAGGATATGAGTATGGATCGATCTAAAAAAATGTCCGAAACGGAAGCTGAGATCATGGAGGTGCTGTGGAGCGCGGAGGAGCCCATGTCGGCCTCCCGGCTCATCGACTACTTCGCGGAGAACCACGGCAAGGTCTGGAAAGCGCCCACGCTGGCCACCTTCCTGGCGCGGCTCACCCAGAAGGGCCTTGTGGAGTCGGAGCGGCGCGGACGGGTGGTGTACTACTTCCCGCTGAAGTCCAGGGCCGAGTACTCCCAGGACCAGGCCAGGGAGGTGCTGGACACCATGTACGGCGGTTCGGTGACCAGGTTCTTCGCGGCCCTGTGCGGCGACACGCCCCTGTCGGACGAGGACAAGGCGGAGCTGCGCAAGTGGCTGGATGAGGAGGGCTGAAACGTGAGAAGTGTTTTTCTGAACGTCCTTGCCATGAGCCTGACGGGAAGCCTTGCTTACGCCCTTTTGAAGCTGCTGTCGCTTCTGGGCGGCGGGAGGCTGGGGCAGGGCTGGCGTTACCGTGCGGCGCTCTTTGCCGGCCTGCTCTACGTCCTGCCGGTACACAGGCTGTGGAAGCTTGTGGAGCCCGCGACGGTCCTGTCCGCGCCACAAACTCCGGGGGCGGCGGGAGCCGCCGCACAGACAGGCGCCGCCGTGCCGACGACTCTGCCCCGGATCGCGCTGCGCGTTCCGGAGCTGGCGTGCTGGGTGTGGCTTACAGTGGCCGTAACGCTGGCAGCCATAAACGCCGCGCGGCTCATCCTCTGCCGGAGAGCCCTGACGCGGGACGCCCGCAAGGCCGATGAGCGCTCATCAAAGATCGCCCGTCAGGCCGCGCGGGAAGCCGGTGTGAGACGGGATGTCCGCCTGCTGGTGTCCCCCGGGGTCCAGAGCCCCGTGCTGGTGGGCTTCACGCGGCCCGTTGTGCTCCTGCCGGAGCGCGCGCCGGAGGGGGACGGCCTCCGGCTGGTGCTGGCCCATGAGCTGACCCACTATAGAAGGGGCGACCTGTGGAAGAAGCTCCTGTTCACCCTCCTTCGGTGCCTCCACTGGTTTGACCCGGTGGTGTACCTGGCGGGCCGGGACTTCAATTACCGCATGGAGACCGCCTGCGACGAGCGCGTGGTCCGCTCCCTGGACAGAGAGGGTCGGCGGAGCTACGGCTACCTTCTGATTGACTGCGCTCCGAACCTGCGCCGTGAGGCGGCGGTGGCCTTTGTGTCCTTTGCCGCCGGACGGAAGAAACTGGAAAGGAGAATCACAACTATGATGAAAACGAATCGATCCCACACATGGCTGGGCGTCATTCTGGCGCTGGCGCTTCTGGTGGGATGCATGACCGTCACCACTCTGGCCGCCCAGGTGACCCCCGAGGAACCTGAGACGGAAGGGGAAAAGGTGACCTGGTACGAGTTTGACGACACCGTGAACACCGGCGACGTGGTCCATTATCTGGACCTCAGCAACGCCAAGGTGGTCGCCGAGGGCACCATCAACGACGGAGCCGTCACCTTCGACGGGGCCTTTGACCCCGCGACCGGCGAGCCGGTGAAGGTCAAAAGCTGCACCGTGGACCTGAGCGACTGCGATTTCACCGAGATCCCCGCCGATGATGTGGTCGTCACTTACTTCACCTCCGACGGCACGGAGGTCGAAGTACAGGGCGACACCGTGCAGGTGGACGTGGGCAGCGTTGACCTTGCGGACGGCGGCACCTACACCCTGACCCAGCTGGAGGACGGCCTCTACGTGGCCTACGACTACACCAAGGCTGAGTAAAATGATCACCCGACGCAACCCCGGAGCCCCACGGGCCTCCGGGGCCTTTTTTATTGTGCGCGGCAGACTGTTGATTTTTGAGCGGAACAGTGGTATAATATCCTGTTGAATAATCCTACAGGAGGCGCGGATATGATCAGACGAGCGGAGGAGCGGGACATCCCCGCCATCGGAAAGCTTTTGGAGCAGGTGGAGCTGGTCCACCACAGAGGGAGGCCGGACCTCTTCAAAGACGGGGGGCGGAAGTATTACGACGACGAGCTCCGCGAGATCCTCGCCGACGACGCCCGGCCCATCTTCGTCTACGACGACGAGAAGTACGGTGTGCTGGGCTATGCCTTCTGCGTCCTGGAGGACCACCGGGGCGAGAACGTGATGACGCCCATTCTGACCCTGTACATAGACGACATCTGCGTCTTTGAGCACGTGCGCGGGCGCGGCGTGGGCAGGGCGCTCTGCGAGTATGTGAAGGAGTACGCCAGGTCCGTCGGATGCCACAACGTGACGCTGAACGCCTGGGCCTGCAACCCCGGCGCGGTGGCATTTTATGAGAAGATGGGGTTCACACCGTACAAATTCGGCATGGAGACCGTTTTGGAGGGACAAAAATGAAAAAGGCTCTTTTGATCGTAAACCCAAAATCAGGAAAGCAACGGGTCCAGACGGAGCTTTTCACCATCGTGGACCGGCTGACGGACGCGGGGTATGAACCCACGGTTGCTCTGACAACGCACCGGGGCCACGCCACGGAGCTGGCCGCCCGGAGCGGGGAGTACGACCTGCTGGTGTGCACCGGCGGGGACGGCACCCTCAACGAGGTGATCTCCGGCCTTCTGGAGGCGCATATCGACCGGCCCATCGGCTACATCCCCATGGGCTCCACCAACGACTTCGCCGGTTCCCTGGGGATCCCCTTCGAGACCGACGCCGCGCTGGACGGCATCCTCCAGGGCACGCCCCACCCGGTGGACGTGGGGAGCTTCAACGGAAGGTATTTCCTGGATGTCGGCCTTCTCGGCATCTTCTCCCGCACCTGCTACGAGACGCCCCAGGATATGAAGAACACCCTGGGTTTCCTGGCCTATGTGCTGGAGGGCATCCGGGAGGTGCCCACGGTCCACCCCATCCCCCTTCGGATCGAGGCCGGGGGAGAGGTGTACGAGGGGGAGTACCTGGCCTGCGTGGTGTCCAACTCCCGGAAGCTGGGGGGCGTGGTGTCCCTGGGGGAGGACAAGGTGGACCTGACCGACGGGAAATTCGAGCTCCTGCTGGTGGAGAAGGAGAAGCAGCCCCTGCAGATCCACGGCTACGTCAAGGCGCTGCGGACCGCCGACCTGACGGCGGAGGGCATGACCTTCGTCTCCGTGCCGTCGGTGCGCGTTGCCTCCACCGACGAACAGCCCTGGACATTGGACGGCGAGCGCGCCGACTGGCAGGGGACCGCCGACATCCGCGTGGTGCCCCACGCGGTGAGCCTGCTGATGAAGTGAGATAGAATACGAATATTTGACTAAACCCTTTAATTCACATCGCTCGGTTAAAGTGTTTAATCAAATATAAGTATAAGCGCACAGAGAAAGAGAAGGGGGCGCGGAAATGGATATTCTGATCATCGGCATCGCCGGAGGCACCGGCAGCGGCAAGAGCACGCTGACGCAGCACATCAAGAGCCGCTTCGGTGAGAACGTGACCGTCATCAACCAGGACAGCTATTACAAGGACCAGTCGGACAAGCCCTTCGAGGAGCGTGTCCGCACCAACTACGACCACCCGGACGCTTTCGACACGGACCTCCTGGTGGAACACCTGAAGGCGCTGAGGGCCGGACAGCCCATCCAAAGGCCCGTGTACTCCTATGTGGAGCACACCCGCACGTCGGAGACTGTGCAATTAAGCCCCACAGGCGTCATCGTGGTGGAGGGACTTCTCATCTTCCAGGAGCCGCGTCTCCGGGAGCTGATGGACATCAAAATCTACGTGGATACCGACGCCGACGTGCGCATCCTGCGCCGCATCGTCCGGGACGTGCGGGAGCGGGGGAGGAGCCTGGAGTCGGTGATCTCCCAGTACCTCACCACCGTGAAGCCCATGCACGAGCGGTTCATCGAGCCCAGCAAGCGCTACGCCGACATCATCATCTTAGAGGGCGGCCACAACCAGGTGGCCCTGGAGATGATCATGCAGAGGATCGAAAAGCACCTGACCGTGGAGGCACAATAGAAATCATAAGGGGTTGTGAAAAAACACGCCACCCCAGGCGTGGATAATCACAGCCCCGTATTTTTGTGGAAAAAACCACATTTT
>CANQKZ010000052.1 GCA_947624585.1 uncultured Oscillospiraceae bacterium
CCACGAGCGCTGTTCCGTGGTGGAGGTCATGGGCAACCGCGCCGGGTTCCTGGCGCTGTACGTGGGGCTGGCGGTGGGCGCCTCCGCCGTGCTGGTGCCCGAGAAGCCCATCGACTACAAGGAGGACGTGATCCGTCCCATCCGCGAGGGGCAGCTGCGCGGCCGCACCAACTACGCCGTCATCGTGGCGGAGGGCGCCGCCCACGCCACGGAGGTCGCCAAGGTCATCCGGGAGGAGACCGGCATGGACACCCGCGCCACCATCATCGGCCACGTCCAGCGGGGCGGACGGCCTACCGTCCGGGACCGTGTTCTGGCCGCCGACTTCGGGTACAACGCCGTCCAGGTGCTGGCTCAGGGGGAGACGAACAAGGTCATCTGCTACGACGGGCAGAAGATGTTCGCCATGGACATCGTGGAGGCCCTTGCGATGAAGAAGGACCTGGGCGAGCACAACTATAAGATGATGGAGACGCTCCGCTCCGGTATGTGAGCGTCCCCGGCCGGCGGGGTTCGGACAGACAGAAGACGGGCGGCGGGTTTTTTCAGAAAAAAACGAAATTTTGCGAAAATAATCCTTGCAATCCTCTAAATGTTGTGTTATACTATTTAAGCCTTTGCGGGTGGAGGCCGGGTTTGGCTGTCCGTCCGCGCATCGGGGCGGTCCTATGCCGTGTGAAAGCGGTACGAACGCCTATCAAGAGGGGAGGAAAAGCAAATGAATTTAGTCGAGACTTTGAATCAGCACTACATGAAGCCTGAGCTTCCCGAGATGAACGTAGGCGACACCGTCCGTGTCACCGTCCGCGTCAAGGAGGGCAACCGCGAGCGCACCCAGGCTTTTGAGGGTACCATCATCGCCAAGAAGCACGGCGGCATCAACGAGACGATCACCGTCCGCCGCATCTCTTACAACGTGGGCTGTGAGAAGGTATTCCCGGTCCACTCTCCCAGCATCGTGTCCGTGGAGACGACACGGCGCGGCAAGGTCCGCAGAGCCAAGCTCTATTATCTCAGAGACCGCGTGGGCAAGAACGCCAAGGTCAAGGAGAGAATCTAATGAAGGAAAGGGGGAGGCGATTCCCCCTTTTTTTGGTATTTCTGTGGATTCTGGAAAAAGTCATTTGAAAGGCGGGGAGCGTGTTGGAGGAGGAAAAGGTAACGCCGGAGGGCGGACAGGAGCCTTCCGGGGAGGAGCCGAAAAAGGCTTCCAAAAAGCAAGAGGCGAAGATGGAGCTCTACGACTGGATCCAGTGCGTCGTGGGCGCGCTGGTGGTGGGGATCCTCATCTTCATGTTCGGGGTCCGGGTGGTCAACGTCCAGGGGCACTCCATGGAGCCCACGCTGCTGGACACGGACATGATCTTGACGTCGAACCTCTTTTACACCCCGAAAAACGGGGATGTGGTGGTGTTCCAGACGGACACCTACGGCGCGGACCCTCTGGTGAAGCGGGTGATCGCCGTCGGAGGACAGACTGTGGACATCGATTTTGACGCCGGGGTGGTCTATGTGGACGGCGTGGCGCTGGACGAGCCCTACATCGCCGAGCCCACCTACACGCCGGAGGACTTCACCGGGGAAGTGACGGTGCCGGAGGGGCGCCTGTTCCTCATGGGGGACAACCGCAACCGCTCCACCGACAGCCGCCGGAGCACCATCGGCATGGTGGACCGGCGGTGCGTCATCGGGAAGGTGCTCTGCGTGGTGGTTCCGGCGGCGGATATCGTCTCCGGGCGGGACTACGGCAGGATCGGGAGCATCTACTGATGGACGGCGAGATGAACATCCAGTGGTTCCCCGGCCACATGGCAAAGGCACGGAGGACGGTGCGGGACAACGTGAAGCTGGTGGACGCGGTGTGCGAGGTGGTGGACGCCCGGGTTCCCCGGTCCTCCAGAAACCCGGAGATCGACGAGCTGACGGCGGGCAAGCCCCGGCTCATCATCCTGAACCGTGTGGACCAGGCCGACCCCGCCGCGACGAAGCTGTGGCGGGAGCGGTTCCGGGCCTCCGGCGCTCAGGTCCTGGAGACGGACTGTAAGACCGGGAAGGGCGTGGGCGCGTTTACGGGGAAGATCCGGGAGCTGTTGAAGGACAAGCTGGCCGCCAACGCTGCCAAAGGCCAGGCGGGCAAGCCGCTGCGGGTCATGGTGCTGGGCATCCCCAATGTGGGAAAGAGCTCCTTTATCAACCGGGTGGCGCGCCGCAGGGCCGCCGAGGCGTCGGACAGGCCAGGCGTCACAAGAGGAAAGCAGTGGATCGGCGCCGGGAACGGCGTGGAGCTGCTGGACACGCCGGGGCTTTTGTGGCCCAAATTTGAGGATCGGACCGTGGGGGAGAACCTGGCCTTCACCGGCGCTGTCCGGGACGAGATCCTGGACACGGAGACGCTGGGGGCGCGGCTGTGCGACAGACTGCGGGAGCTGTACCCGGAGGCGTTGACCGCCCGGTTCGGCCTGGAGGATCCCAGTGGGAAGACGGGGCTCGAGCTTCTGGAGCTGTGCGCCAGGAGGCGGGGGTTCCTCGTCTCCGGCGGGGAGCTGGATCTGGAGCGGATGGCGAAGGTGCTTTTGGATGAGCTCCGGGGCGGCAAGCTGGGGCGGCTCACCCTGGACGGGCCGCCGGAGGTGTGATATGGACCTGTGGGTCTATGAGCGGGAGCTGTTTGACGAGGGTTACAAAATCGTGGCCGGGGTGGACGAGGCCGGAAGGGGGCCCCTGGCGGGGCCTGTCTGCGCCGCCGCCGTCATTCTGCCGCCGGGGCTGGAGATCCCCGGACTCAACGACTCCAAGAAACTCACGGAGAAGAGGCGCAAGGCGCTTTTTGACGTGATCCGGGAGAGGGCGGTTTCCTACAGCGTGGCCTTCGCGAGCCACGGGGAGATCGACGAGCTCAACATATTGAACGCCACATACCTCGCCATGAACCGGGCCATCGCGGGACTCCATGTGACGCCGGACATCGCCCTCATCGACGGGAACCGGGCCGGGGGCATCGAGACACCCAACAGGACGCTGGTGGGCGGGGACGGCAAGAGCGCCAGCGTGGCCGCCGCGTCCATTCTCGCCAAGGTCACGAGGGACCGGCTGATGCGGGAGCTGGATGAGAGGTACCCCGGCTACGGATTTGCAAAGCACAAGGGGTACGGCACCCGGGAGCACTACGAGGCGTTGCGGAGGCTGGGCCCGTCGGAGATACACCGGGTCACCTTTTTGAGGAAAATGCATTGAACGACAAGCTTTTCGGCCGCTGGGGCGAGGCCGCGGCGGCGGAATATCTGCGGAAGAAGGGCTACAGGATCGTGGCCTCCGGCTACAGGACGAAGCTGGGGGAGATCGACCTCATCGCCGAGAACCGGAAGGTGCTGGCCTTTGTGGAGGTCAAGACCCGCCGGGACGACCGGTTCATGGAGGCGAAGGATTCCGTGGACTACCGCAAGCAGGGGAGGATCTTAAATACAGCCAAAATCTACCTTGCCTCCCATGAGACGGACAAGGAGATCCGGCTGGATGTGATCGAGGTGTACGCCCCACAGGGGATGGACACCCCAAAGCCCCGGATCAACCACATTGAAAACGCTTTTACCGACGACCGGTAAAATTGGAGGAAACCGTAATGCGCTACATAAGCACGCGAGACAACAATACCGCCGTCTCCTCGGCCCGGGCCATCGAGCTGGGGCTCAGCCGGGACGGGGGACTTTTCGTACCGGAGACCGTCCCCAGACTGCCCGCGGGTGCCATCGGGGAGCTGTGCGGCATGAGCTACCGCCAGAGGGCGGTCTATGTGATGAAGCTCTTTCTGGAGGACTACTCCGTGGCGGAGCTCACCGATTTCGTCACCAGGGCCTACGGCCCGCGGGGGTTTGACACGCCCCATATCGCGCCGGTGAGGAAGCTGGACGGGAATACCCATTTTCTGGAGCTGTGGCACGGGCCCACCTGCGCCTTTAAGGACATGGCGCTCCAGATGCTGCCCCATCTGCTGACGGCGGCCGTCCGGAAAAACGGCGAGGAGCGGCGGGTCTGCATCCTGGTGGCCACCTCCGGCGACACAGGCAAGGCGGCGCTGGAGGGATTTGCCGACGTGGAGGGCACGAAAATCTGCGTATTTTATCCACGGGACGGCGTGTCGGACATCCAGAAGCTCCAGATGACCAGCCAGTCCGGCGGGAACGTGCTCGTGTGCGCCGTCAACGGGAATTTCGACGACGCCCAGACCACCGTCAAGGAGATCTTTTCGGACTCCGCGCTCCGGGAGGAGCTTTCCGGGCGGGGCTGGATGCTGTCGTCGGCCAATTCTATAAACTGGGGGCGGCTCCTGCCCCAGATCGTCTACTACATCTCCGCCTACTGCGACCTTCTCAACGAGAAGGAGATCGGGGAGGGGGAGCGGGTCAATTTCTGCGTCCCCACCGGCAACTTCGGCGACATCCTGGCCGGGTACTACGCACGGGAGATGGGGCTTCCGGTGAAGACGCTGATCTGCGCCTCCAACAGCAACGACGTGCTCACCGAGTTTTTGCGCACGGGGCGGTATGACCGGAGACGGGAGTTTTACACAACCATATCGCCCTCCATGGACATCCTGGTGTCCAGCAACCTGGAGCGGCTTCTCTACCACCTGTCCGGCGGGGACGACGGGGAGACGGCGGGGTACATGGAGGACCTGCGGACCGGGGGCGAGTACACCGTCTCGCCCGCCATCCGCGCTTGCCTGGACCGGCTCTTTGCCGCCGGGTCCTGCACCGATGGGGAGACGAAGGCGGCCATCGCGAAGGTGTTCGCGGAGCACGGGTACCTGATGGACACCCACACCGCCGTGGCCTACGGGGTGCTGGGCAAGTACCGGGCGGAGACGGGGGACGCGGCCCCCGCCGTGGTGGTCTCCACCGCCAGCCCCTACAAGTTCTGCGCCGCCGTCCTGGAGGCGCTGGGAAAGACGCCGGAGGGCGCGGGGCCGGAGCTTATCGGGCAGTTGGAGCGGGCCAGCGGCGTCCCGGCTCCGAGGCCGCTGACGGCGCTCATGGGGAAGATGCCCAGATTCACCGGAAGCTTCGACAAGGTGGAGCTGTCCGGCGTGGTGCGGGGATTCCTCAAGTAATACTAATATTCAAAATAAGAGATTCGCGATGGCCTTTTTCGGGTCATGCTTCGTCACGCGGCATGGAAATACATACAGTATTCCCGGCGTTGCCTTCCTCGCCTGACACGAAAAATCCTCATCGCTCGGTGTCTCATTTTAATTGAATATTAGTATAAGATAAAATACTTTATAAATAATATGTACCGGGCGGACGCCCGGCGGGAGGGCGGAGCGCCCTCCCGGATGGGCAGCCTTTCCGACGGCCTCACATGGAGGCTTTCGCCTCGAAGGTGCCGCAGAAGGTCTCCGCCTTGCGGATGGCGGAGTGGGACTCCACGTTGATGGATTCCGCGTGGCAGTGGCCGTCGGTGCCGTGATATTTGCAGCTGACCACGTCGCAGCCCACGCAGTTGAGCTTGTCCGTGCGGGAATTGGTGCTTTCGCCCATTGTTCTTTGCCCCTTTCAGGTTTTTGTCCCCTTTGTTTTGCCCATTTTAACACGTTTTATGCACGGGAGGTCACTATGCTCTGGACCATCGGCGATCTACATCTGTCCTTTGAGGCGGACAAGCCCATGGACAAGTTCGGCCCCGAGTGGGCGGGACACGCGGAGAAGCTGACGGCGGGGTTTTCGGACGTGCGTCCGGAGGATGTCACCGTCATCTGCGGGGATCTGACGTGGGGCATGGACATGAGGAGCTGTCTTTCGGATTTCCGCTTCATCGACGCGCTGCCCGGAAGGAAGATCATCCTCAAGGGCAACCACGACTACTGGTGGTCCACCGCCACCAGGGCAAAGGCGTTCTTCGCGGAGAACGGCATCGATTCCATCGAGATCCTCAACAACAACTGCTTTTTCCATGAGGACGCGGCCCTGTGCGGGACGCGGGGCTGGATGTGTCCCAACGAGAATCCCGCGCCCCACGACAGGAAGATCATGCTCCGGGAGATCCAGCGGCTGGAGGCCAGCCTCCGGTCGGCGGGGGAGCGGGAGAGGAAGATCGTCTTTCTCCACTACCCGCCCATTTTCGGGAGATTTTACGCCCAAGGGCTGGTGGAGGTCATGGAGCGCTACGGCGTCCGGGAGTGCTATTACGGGCATATCCACGGCGCGGGACGGGCGCTGGCCTTCGAGGGGACGGACCGGGGGATCCGCTACCGGCTGGTCTCCGCAGACCATCTGCGGTTCCGGCCAATAAAAATCATGTGATTTGCGTGAAAAATGTTTGCAAATCCGCTGATGTCTGTTATAATATTAAAGATGCCCGCAAAGAGGCATGAAGACAGGAGGATAAAATCCAATGAACGTTAAGGAATTTGAGAAGAAAGAGAAAAATACCGCCGAGCTCACGGTCGTTGCGGCCCCCGAGGAGTTCGATGCCGCCGTACAGAAGGCGTATCTCAAGGGGCGCGGACGCATCCAGATCCCCGGCTTCCGCAAGGGAAAGGCTCCCCGGAAGATGATCGAGGCCATGTACGGCCAGGGCGTTTTCTATGAAGACGCCGTGGAGGCGCTGGCGCCGGAGGCTCTGGACGCCGGTATCAAGGAGAAGGAGCTGTCCACCGTGGGCCGTCCCTCCATCCTGGACTTTAGCATCGGCGGGGACAAGTCCCTCTCCATCAAATTCCTCGTGTCCCTGTACCCCGAGGTGACGGTGGAGGGCTACAGGGGAATAGAGGCGCCCAAGCCCGAGGTCAACGTCACCGACGCGGATGTGGAGCGGGAGCTCCAGTCCGTCCGCCAGCGCAACGCCCGCATCGAGACGGCGGAGCGCCCCGCCCAGAACGGCGACATCGTCACCATCGACTTCGAGGGCTTCATGGACGGCGTGCCCTTCGAGGGCGGCAAGGGCGAGAACCACGACCTGGAGCTGGGCTCCGGCCAGTTCATCCCCGGCTTCGAGGAACAGCTGGTGGGCAAGTCCGCCGGTGAGGAATGCGAGGTGAACGTCACCTTCCCCGAGGCGTACGCCCCCGAGCTTGCCGGAAAGGACGCCACCTTCAAGGTGACGGTCCACGAGGTCAAGTCCAAGGAACTGCCGGAGCTGGACGACGAGTTTGCCAAGGACGTGTCCGAGTACGACACCCTGGAGGAGTATAAGGCCAGCGTCCGGGACGAGATCACCGAGCAGCGCCGGGGGGACGCCCAGTCCGCCTTTGAGGACGTGGTCCTGAGCCGCCTCACCGACAAGGTGGAGGGCGAAATCCCCGACGCCATGATCGACGACCAGGTGGAGCAGATGATGTCCAATTTCCGCTACAACCTGGCGAGCCAGGGCTGGGAGATGGACCAGTACTTCCAAATGATGGGTATGAGCGCGGAGGACTTCAGGAGGAACTCCCGGCCCACCGCCGAAAAGCAGATAAAGCTGGACCTGGCTTATGAGTACATCGCCAAGACAGAGGACTTCCCCGTGTCCGACGAGGACGTGGAGAACGAGTATCAGAGGTTGGCGGACCAGTACAAGATGGGGCTGGACGAGGTCAAGCGCGCCATAACCGCGGATTCGGTGAAGACCGGCTTGAAGCTGGAACGGGCAAAGTCCCTGGTGCTGGACACCGCCGTTGTGGAGAAAAAGGAGGAGTCCGCCGAGGAGGCCGAAAAGGCTGAATAATCCGGACTCGTCCTGGCTATCATTTACAGGTATTCCCCCCGGGCCCCGAGCCGGGGGAGCGGATCGCGAACGATTTCGCGCCATCAGGAGGTTTTATTATGAGTTTGGTACCTTATGTAGTGGAACAGACATCCAGAGGCGAGAGGAGCTACGACATCTTTTCCCGCCTTCTCAACGACCGCATCGTCTTTTTGGGCGAGGAGGTCAACGACACCACCGCGAGCCTCGTGGTGGCCCAGTTCCTCTTCCTGGAGGCCCAGGACCCGGACAAGGACATCCAGTTCTACATCAACTCCCCCGGCGGCTCCATCACCTCCGGCATGGCAATCTATGACACGATGCAGTACATCAAGTGCGACGTATCCACCATCGCCATCGGCATGGCGGCCAGCATGGCGGCGTTTCTGCTTTCTTCCGGCACCAGGGGAAAGCGCCTGGCGCTGCCCAACACGGAGATCATGATCCACCAGCCCTCCGCCGGGACCCAGGGGCAAGTCACCGATATGGCCATCCACCTGCGGCGCATCGAGAAGATCAAGGACAGGATGAACGCCATCATGGCCCAGAACACCGGAAAGAGCGTGGAGGCGGTGCGGGACGCCTGCGAGCGCGACAACTTCATGTCCGCCCGGGAGGCCCTGGAGTTCGGCCTCATCGACAAGGTCATCGACAAGAGATAACTGGCCTTTGAAAGGATCGGATCAATGGCAAATATTGAAGAGATCACACCCCGCTGCGACTTCTGCGGCAGACCCCAGGGTCAGGTACACCGGCTCTTCACCGGACAGTATGCCAACATCTGCGACGAGTGCGTGGAGCTGTGCCACGAGATCATCCGGGACGGCTGGGACGAGGACGACGAGTACGGGGAGGACCGGGGCCGGAGCGGGGAAGGCGAGAGCCTGTCCCCCTACGAGATGGCGAAAAGGCTTCCGAGGCCCGTGAAGATCAAGGAGTTTCTGGACCAGTATATCATCGGCCAGGAGAGGGCCAAGGTGGCGCTGTCCGTGGCGGTGTACAACCACTACAAGCGCATCTTCTGCCAGACAGGCAACGACACGGAGATCCAGAAGAGCAACATTCTGATGATCGGCCCCACGGGCTCGGGCAAGACCATGTTCGCCCAGACCCTGGCACGGATGCTGGAGGTGCCCTTCGCCATCGCCGACGCCACCACCCTCACCGAGGCGGGCTACGTGGGCGACGACGTGGAGAACATCCTTCTGCGTCTTCTCCAGGCGGCGGATTTCAACGTGCCGTTGGCGGAGCGGGGGATCATCTATATTGACGAGATCGACAAGATCGCCCGGAAGAGCGAGAACACGTCCATCACCAGGGATGTGTCCGGCGAGGGCGTCCAGCAGGCGCTCCTGAAGCTCCTGGAGGGGACCGTCGCCAACGTGCCGCCCCAGGGCGGGCGCAAGCACCCCCATCAGGAGTTCATCGCCATGGACACCTCCAACATCCTCTTTATCTGCGGCGGGGCCTTTGACGGCATCGACAAGATCATCGAGCACCGGCTGGACAAAAAGTCCATGGGCTTCGGCGCGGAGATCAAATCCAAAAGCGAGAAGGACATCGGGGATCTGCTGGCCCAGGTACAGTCCCACGACCTTCTGAAATTCGGCATCATCCCGGAGCTCATCGGGCGTATGCCCGTGCTGGTGCCTCTGCGGCAGCTGACGCGGGCGGATCTGGTGCGCATCCTGAAGGAGCCCAAGAACGCCCTGACGCGCCAGTACAAGGCGCTGATGAGCTACGACCGGGTGAATCTGGAGTTCGAGGACGCGGCGTTGGAGGCCATCGCCGACAAGGCCATTGCCATGGACATCGGCGCCAGGGGACTCAGATCCGTGGTGGAGGGCATCCTCACCGACATCATGTTCGAGATACCCTCCGAGGACCGGGTGGACCGGGTCACCGTCACCCGGGAGTGCGTCACCGACGGGGCGAAGCCCCGCATCCACCTGCGGCCCAGGCCCCGGATCGACCCGGACGCGGAGGCGATTTGAACATTTGGCGCAAGAGCCGCACCGCGCTGTGAGGCTCTTGCGCGCGTGTATTATACTATAGCAATCCAACGAAATAATGACAAAAGTTCGGCGCGACAATGAGCGAGGCTTGCGTCGTCGTCCTTGATGGGCGTCAGCCCACCTGCGTCCTCCTCCTCGCCCTGCACTCATTGTCATCGCCTCCTTTTGCGCCATTATTTCGTCGGATCGCTATAATGTTCAATCAAATAAGACATTCGCGACGGTCTTTTTCGCGTCATGCATCGTCAGCCGTCCTGGAAATACATACGGTATTCCCTGCGACGTCTTCCTCGTCTGATACTAAGGAACCTCTGAACAAGTCGCCGCACCGATCTTGGCGGCATATTTTCCGCCATATTTCGTCAAAAAATTTTGAAATACATACAGTATTCCTGCAATTTTTTGCCTTCATCTGGCGAAAAATCTGTTCGCCAATCTCGGCACGTCGACTTATTCAGAGGTTCCCTAAAAATTCTCGTCGCTCAATGTCTCGTTTTAACTGAATATCAGTATTACAGCAATATCCTACGATAACGATCACCCCCTGTGAGGTTTTTGATATGAATGAAGATTATTCCAGCCTGTGTCTCGAGGAGCTGCCCATCATCTCTCTGCGGAACGTGGCGGTGTTCCCGGGCACGGGGATCAAGCTGGTGGAGGAGCGGCCCCGGGCCGTGGCGGCGCTGATGAAGTGTCTGCGCGGCGAGAGCCAGGCGTTCGTGGTCCGGTGCGACGACATCTTCGGCGACGCGGAGGAATCCGAGGAGGCCGGGGAGGACGTGCAGGACGGGCAGGACGACGGGGAAGGGGCGCTGGAGTTTGACGAGAGCGACCTGGACGAGCTTCTGTCCACCCTGGAGGAGCTGATCCCGGAATCGGTGAAGGACCTGCAGCCGGGCCTTCTGAAGGGGCGGGTGGTGCCGCTGGGCGCCATTTGCACCGCCGATCACTATTTCCGCATACCGGGCGGCGGCATCGTGGCTATGGTCAGCTGCGTGTGCCGGGCCTCCATCCTGGAGGAGACCGACGGCGAGGACTGCCGCATGGCGTCGGTCATGCCCCTCAGCGACGAGCCGGTGCGCATGAGCCCCAAGGTCCGCGCCATGCTGGCGGCCGCCTTTGACCTCTACCGGCGGTACGCGGAGCTCACCGGCGGGCCTACCGCCCCGGCGGAGCCCATGGAGAAGGCCGGGTACTCCGGCGACGTGGGCGGCGCAGCCGACGCCATCGCCCAGAATATGTCCCTCCGGGCCGACCAGAAGCAGCTGCTGATGGAGCTTCTGGACCCGGTGAAGCGCCTGCGGACCGTGACGGATATGCTCCGCGCCGCCGTGGAGGTGATGGACGTGGAGCGGGACATCGGCCGGAAGGTGGATGAGTCCATGGCCCACGCCCACCGGGAGCAGATCCTGCGGGAGCATCTGCGGGTCCTCCAGTCGGAGCTGGGGGAGGACGACTACTCGGAGATCGAGGAGTACAAAAAGAAGATCCTGGCGCTGAATCTGTCCCGGGAGATCACGGAGAAACTTCTGAAGGAGAACGACAGGCTTTCCAAACAGCCCATGGTGTCCGCCGAGGCATCCGTCATACGCGCGTATCTGGACGCGGTGCTGGAGCTTCCCTGGAACAGGTCCACCAAGGAGAGGCTGGACATCGCGGACGCCAGGCGCATCCTGGACCGGGACCACTTCGGCCTTGACAAGGTGAAGGACCGGGTCATCGAGTCCCTGGCGGTCCGGTGCGTGGCGCCGGACAAGAAGGGCGGTATCATATGCCTCGTGGGGCCTCCGGGGGTGGGGAAGACGTCCATCGCCCTCTCCATCGCGGACGCCATGAACAGGAAGCTGGCGCGGATGAGCCTGGGCGGCGTCCACGACGAGGCGGACATCCGGGGACACCGGAAGACGTACATAGGCGCCATGCCCGGGCGCATCATGGCCGCCATGACCCAGGCGGGGACCAACAACCCGCTGATGGTCCTGGACGAGATCGACAAGCTGGGGCATGACTACAAGGGGGACCCCGCCAGCGCCCTGCTGGAGGCCCTTGACCCGGAGCAGAACAGCGCCTTCCGGGACCACTTTTTGGAGGTGCCCTTCGATCTGTCCAAAACCATGTTCATCGCCACCGCCAACACGGTGGACACCATACCCAGGCCCCTTCTGGACCGGATGGAGGTCATCGAGATCACCAGCTACACCGACGAGGAGAAGGTCCAGATCGCAAAAAAGCACCTGATCCCCAAGCAGAGGAAGAAGCACGGGCTGACGGCGAAAAGCTTCCGCGTGGCGGACAACGCCATCCGGGAGCTGATTTCCGGGTACACGCGGGAGTCCGGCGTCCGGCAGCTGGAGCGGGAGATCGCCCACCTGTGCCGCAAGGCGGACCTGCGCATCGCCTCCGGCGAGGGGGAGAGCCTGTCCGTGACGCAGAACGGCGTCAGCGAGCTTCTGGGGCCCAGAAAGTACAAGCCGGAGCGGGAATCCGGCAGGGACCGGGTGGGCGTCGTCAACGGTCTGGCCTGGACCGAGGTGGGCGGCGAGAAGCTGGAGGTGGAGTGCGCGTGCCTGGACGGCACGGGGAAGCTGGAGCTCACCGGCAACCTGGGGAACGTGATGCGCGAGTCGGCCCAGGCGGCGGTGACCTGCATCCGCGCCAGGTGCGACAAGCTGGGCATCGACCCGGAGTTTTATAAGAAGAAGGATATCCACATCCACTTCCCGGAGGGCGCCGTACCCAAGGACGGGCCCAGCGCCGGGATCGCCATCGCCTGCGCCGTGATCTCCGCCCTCACCGGAACGCCGGCCAGGAGCGGCGTGGCTATGACGGGGGAGATCACCATCACGGGCCGGGTCCTGCCCATCGGCGGGCTCCGGGAGAAGACCATGGCGGCGCTGCGGTACGGCATGGACACCGTCATCCTCCCGGCGGACAATCTGGCGGATCTGGAGGAGATCGACCAGACCGTCCGGGGCGCGCTGAAATTCGTGCCCGTGTTCCGCCTGGACGACGTGCTGGACCACGCCCTTGCCCTGCCCGACGCCTCCGCCGCTCCCAAGCGCTCCCCGCGCCGGGGCTCCAAGGGCGACAGGACCGAGGCGAGACAGTAAGAGGTCGAGCTATGGACTTTCGCAAAGCGGAATTTATCAAATCGGCGGCGGACCCCTCCGGGTTTTTGCGGGACGGACTGCCCCAGGCGGCCTTCGCGGGGCGCTCCAACGTGGGCAAGTCCTCCGTCATCAACTCCGTGGTCCAGAGGAAGAACTTCGCCCGGGTGGGGTCGACCCCGGGGAAGACCGCCCAGGTGAACTACTTCCTCATTGACAAAAAATTCTACATCGTGGACCTGCCCGGCTACGGGTACGCGGCGGTGTCCAAGGCCGAGCGCGACAGGTGGGGGCGGCTCATGGAGAGTTACTTCGCCTCCGGGCTCGTCACCCTGGGCGTCCAGATCGTGGACGCCCGCCACAAGCCCACCGCCGACGACGTGACCATGATGAACTGGTTCAAAGGGGCCGGGGTGGACGTGATCGTGGTGGCAAACAAGACGGACAAGTGCAAGAAATCGGAGATCCCCGGAAACGTGGCCCGCATCCGCGAGACACTGGACATCTCCGAGGACACGCCGCTCCTGGCCTACTCCGCCGAGACGGGGGCGGAGCGGGAGGCGCTCCTCATCGCGCTGGAGTGGGGACTGGACCTTTGACGGAAGACTATGGGAAATGTTCTGAGAAATCTTGACTGGTCGGTGCTGACGGACGCGCTGATGAACGTGCTGCCGGTGCTTTTGTGCATCACGCTGCACGAGTGCGCCCACGGGTACGCGGCGCTGAGGCTGGGGGACACCACGGCCAGGGACATGGGCAGGCTCAGCCTCAACCCCCTGAAGCACTTCGACTTCATGGGCTTTCTGATGATGGCCTTCGTGGGCTTCGGCTGGGCAAAGCCAGTGCCCGTGGATATGCGCCGGTTCAGGCGTCCCAAGCGGGATATGGCGGTCACCGCCGCCGCGGGGCCTTTGTGCAATGTGCTCATCGCTTTTGTGTTCCTGTTCCTCTACGGCCTTCTGACGCCGGTGCTGCTCCATAAGGGCATCCGGCTCTACATCTTTCAGATGATCTACCAGACCGCCTATCTGAGCCTTGCTTTCGCGGTCTTCAACATCATCCCCATCCCGCCCCTGGACGGGTCTAAAGTGCTCTACTCCGTCATCCCCGAGCGGGCCTACTGGACGCTGATGCGGTATGAGCGGTACGGGATGATCCTGCTTGTGGTCCTGGTGGTGACGGGGGTGCTGTCCGGGCCGCTGAACGACGCGGTCTATTTCCTCTTTGACAAGATGTTCTTCGCCGCCCACTGGGGGTTTAAGCTGGGCAATCTGATTTTCAGGTGAATTATGGAAAATCCCACCTTCCACCTGGAGGGGGTCGTCAGGACACGGGAGGACATGGAGGACTTCCAGGGGCCGCTGACGCTGATCCTCCAGCTGCTGTCAAAAAATAAAATAGAGATCCAGGACATCAAAATTGCCGAGCTGACGGACCAGTATCTGGCGTGGCTGGACGGGATGAAGGCTATGGATCTGGACGTGGCTTCCGAATTCGTGCAGATGGCGTCGCATCTGGTGTACATCAAGGCGCGGATGCTGATCTCGGCGGGGGAGGAGACCGGGGAGCTGGAGGAGCTCATCGAGTCGCTGGAAAAGCTGAAGAACAAGGAGCTTTTTCAGCGACTGCGGGACGTTCTGCCGGAGCTGGGGGCCATGTACACCCGGGGGGCCGGGACCATGGTGAAGCCGCCGGAGTATATGCCGCTGAACAGGGAGTACCGCTATTTCCACGATAAGGGAGATTTGTCGGAGGCGATGGCGCGGGTGCTCTCCCGGGAGGACGCCGCCGAGGCGTACAGGAACGCGCCGGGGTTCCGCTTCCCGGAGAGGATCGTCTACTCGGTCAGCGAGAAATCGAAGCAGATCATGAGCCTGCTCACCGCCCGGGGCGCCCAGACGCTGGGGGACATCTTCCGCCGGAGCAGGAGCCGCACGGAGCTGGTTGCCACCTTCATCGCCGTGCTGGAGCTGTGTCGGGAGGGCAGTATCTGTCTGGACGGCGAGGGCGACGGTACGGAGGTCACCCTGGCGGGGGAAAGGATCGATTGACATAACTATGGAACAGACTTACACGGAACCGGTCGGATCGGACGGCGGGGAGTCCAACGAGCTGGAGGCGGCCATCGAGGGGATCCTCTTCGCCTCCGGCGAGGCCGTCAGCGCCAAGCGCATCGCCGCCGTCCTGGCCACCAGCGAGGAGGCGGTCTTTGAGGCGGCGAAGAATATCTCCGACCGCTTGAACTTCGAGCACAGGGGCATACGCCTTGTGCGGCTGGAGAACGCTTTGCAGCTTTGCTCCGCGCCGGAGCTTTCCGACATCATCCGCCAGGCGCTGGAGACGCGCAAGCCGCCCAAGCTCACCCAGACGGCGCTGGAGGTGCTTGCCATCACCGCCTACTTCCAGCCGGTGACCAGGGCGTACATCGACGACCTGCGGGGCGCCGACTCCAGCTACACCGTGGGCGTTCTCACCGAGCGGGGACTCATCGAGCCCTGCGGTACCCTGGACGCGCCGGGGCGGCCCACCCTCTTCCGCACAACCCAGACCTTCCTGCGGACTTTCGGCCTGTCCTCCATCGACGAGCTGCCGGAGCTGCCCCAGAAGGAGGAGGGCGAGGGGGATGGGGCGGACGCCGTCGCGCTGATGGAGAAGATGGGGACAGGCGACTGATCACATGGATCCAACAAAAATCACGCAAGTCCGACGCGGCAATGAGCGGGGCCCGCGCCGTTGTCTTTTTATTTCGCCGGATCGCTGTAATTCTTGAAAGAGGCATAAGCATGATCGCCAGTGTCAGCGGGAGAACAGATATTCCGACCTGTTGTTCCACATGGTTTTTCAACCGTCTTCGGGAGGGGTATGTACTTGTCCGCAATCCGCTGAACAGCCGTCAGGTCAGTAAAATCAGGCTGGATCCGGATGCGGTCGACGGTACCGTCTTCTGGATGAAAAATCCCATTCCCATGCTGGACAAGCTGGACCGGCTGAAGGACTACACTTATTATTTCCAGTTCACCCTGACTTCTTACGGGAAAGGTGTGGAGAGGGGGCTGCCCGGGAAGAGGGACGTGATCATTCCGGCGTTCCGGCGCCTCTCGGACGCCATCGGTCCGGAACGCTTCCTATAGAGGTACGATCCCATTTTCCTGAGTGATACATACACGGCGGACTACCACATTCGTTTTTTTGAGGAGCTTGCCGGAAGGCTGAGCCGGTACACGAGAAAATGTACAATAAGCTTTATTGATATGTATCGAAAGACGCGAAGAAATGTGGCGGGCCTTTCTCTGAAAACATTTCCCGCACAGCCCCGGGACGAATTGGCGGGGAGGCTGGCTGATACTAAGGAACCTCTGAATAAGTCACCGCACCGATCTTGGCGGCATATTTTCCGCCATATTTCGTCAAAAAATTTTGAAATACATCCAGTATTCCTGCAATTTTTTGCCTTCATCTGGCGAAAAATCTGCTCGCCAATCTCGGCGCTTCGACTTGTTCAGAGGTTCCCTAATATTTATTCAATCAAAATGAGACACCGAGCGGCGGTCTTTTTTGTTTTGCGCAAAAAAGGCCGCCGCAAATTAAATGTTTTTATTAAATATCAGTGTGAGTGCCGGAGATGTATTGGAAGGCCGGTATGATTCGTTTTCCGCGTTTTTCGTGTATTTCGCGGGCGATTAACGAAGTGTGAGGCGGATCTCCCGGAGGCGCCGGAGGGTCAGGGAGTGGGAGCGGAGGAGGGAGTTGGCGATGGGAAGGAGGGCGGGGCTCAGGGGGGAGCGGAGGGCGAGACGGGTGAGGCCGAGGGAGGTCTCCTGGTGGGGGATCAGTTCGTCAATGAAATTGAGGTCTATGGAATTTTGGGCGGGGACGGACTCCATGGCGCGGAGCAGCTCCGAAAGGACGGCGGAGGAGCGGGCGGCGTACTGGCGGGCGGTCTGGGGGGTGTTCAGGGCGGAGCGGCAGGCGTGCTCGGCGCGGCGGAGAGCCTCCAGGGCGTGGGCCTGCCGGGTGAGAACGTCGTCAGCCAGGCGCTGGAGGTCCAGGCTGGTGGTGTAGCGCAGCAGGTTCCGGCACATCTCCCCGGCGGCCTCCTGCATGGGGAGCGTATGGCGGAGAAAGGAGCCGGAGACGGACCGGTCCGTTGGGGCGGTCTCCAGCCGGGAGGCCATGCGGGAGACGATGTTGTTGTAGGTCTCGAGATAGCTTTGGGTGTTGCGGCTCAGGGCGGTCAGATCATTCATAACATTGTACCTCCGGGCCATTCTATGCGAAAAAAGATTTATTGCCCTTAACAGTAGAAAAAAAGGCGCGGGTATGGTATAATCTTTTTAAATACGCTCGAGAGAGACAGGGAGGATCACTATGGAATACAAGACCGACATCGAGATCGCTCAGGAGAGCAGGATGGAGCACATCACCGCCATTGCGGAGAAGTGCGGGATTGGGCCGGAGTATGTGGAGCAGTACGGCAATTACAAGGCCAAGATCGACTTGAAGCTCCTCGGTGACCGGGTGGAGCGGCCCGACGGGAAGCTGGTTCTGGTCACCGCCATCACCCCCACCCCGGCGGGGGAGGGGAAGACCACCACCACGGTGGGCCTTGGCGACGCGCTCCGTCGCATCGGGAAGAGGTCCGTCATCGCCCTGCGGGAGCCCTCCCTGGGGCCGGTGTTCGGCGTCAAGGGCGGCGCGGCCGGGGGCGGGTACGCCCAGGTGGTGCCCATGGAGGACATCAACCTCCACTTCACCGGCGACTTCCACGCCATCGGCGCGGCCAACA
>CANQKZ010000053.1 GCA_947624585.1 uncultured Oscillospiraceae bacterium
CCGAACCGGCGCACTCATAAAATGATTATACCAAAAAAAGAAGAGAGTTGCCAGGGGATCCTTGGTAACTCTCTTCCGTTTTTACGGGACTTTTTTCACAGCCCCTTTATTCGCTTGGTCCGTTATCGCGCCAGCGCATACCCACGTGGGGGATGCCGTCCTCAAGATAGGGGTCGGTACAGCGGACGAAGCCGGAGCGCTCGTAGAAGGGCTGGGCGTATTGCTGGGCGGAGATGAGGATCTCCCGGGCGGCCAGCTTCTCCCGCGCCGCGCGGATGCCCTCGGCCATGAGCCGGGTCCCCAGGCCCTCCCGCCTGTACCGGACGACCACACGGCCGATGCGGACGCCGTTCCTCCCGTAGACCCTGAGACACCCCGCAAGGCCCCGCTCATCCCGAAGCCACACGTGCCAGGAGACCTTGTCCACCCCGTCCGGGTCCAGATAGGCGCAGTTCTGCTCCACAACGAACACCTCCGCCCGCAGGGCCAGCAGGTCGTAGAGCTCGTCGGCGGTGAGCTCGGTGTAGTGCTTTACAAATACCTCCGTCACTGTCTCATCCCCCCGCTGTACTCCCGGAGGCAGTCGGCGATGGCCCGCTCCACCTCCCGGACCTCGGCCTCGAAGGCGGAGGCGGGGACGCGCAGGGCGCCGTTGCCCAGGATGATCATCTGCTCCATGCCGTCGGAGGTGGCGACGCGCACACGGTGGCGCTTGGAGAGGTCGTAGGTGGCCCGCTCGATGTACATATCCGCCGTCTCCGCCTCCTTGGTGTAGACCACGGAGACGCCGCCCAGGCGCTCCACCTTGCCGGGGTTGTTCTTCACCTTGTAGGCGTCGAACACCACGATGACGGCGCACTGGCGGAAGCCCTGGTAGTTGCGCAGCCGCTCGATGAGCCGCTCCCGGGCGGAGTCCGGGCTTTGGGCCGCCAGCTTTTTCAGGTCGTTCCAGGCGAAGATGATGTTGTACCCGTCCACCAGCACGAATTCCAGCCCGTCCTTCTGGGGAGGCTTGGGCCGCCGGGGGGCCTTGGGCTCGCTTTTGGGTTCCTTCGGCGCGGGGCGCATGGCCTCCTCGCCCCGGTCGATCTTCCCGTAGGTCCGCTCGAAGATGTCCATCAGCTCCTTGTCGGACGCCAGGAGCTTCACGTACCGGATCGCCGCCTCCCGGATGGGGTCCGGGGGCTTGGGGACGATCAGAGTGCTGGGCAGGTGCATCCGCTCCGGCACCTCATACCAGGGCACCGCCACGCCCGCCCCGTGGGAGCAGAAGACGCTGTGGGGGGAGTTGTCCAGGTCCGCCTCCGGGTCGTAGCCGATGGCCTCCACCACCGCGTCCTGCTCCAGGCACCGCTCGTAGCCGTGGAAGACGAAGCTGACGCGGCCCCGGCCACGGGTGTAGGCCGTCACCTCGGCGGGGTACTCCCGGAGCTTGGACACGGGCCCGGAGCCGGTGAGGACCGCCATGCCGCCCTCCTCGCCGGACTGCTCGAACCGGCCACCCATGCGCTGGAGGTCCGTCATGGCCCGGCCCACGTTGGCAAGGGGCAGCTCCACGCGGTAGTCGTACCAGGGCTCCAAAAGCACGTTCTCCGCCTGCATCAGGCCCTGGCGCACCGCCCGGTAGGTGGCCTCCCGGAAGTCGCCGCCCTCGGTGTGCTTTAAGTGGGCGCGGCCGGCGGTGAGGGTGACGGTCATATCGGTGATGGGCGAGCCCGTCAGCACACCCAGGTGCTGTTTTTCGTGGAGGTGCGTGAGGATCAGCCTCTGCCAGCTCTTGGCAAGGGTGTCTTCCGGCATGCGGGATCGGATGGTAATACCGCTGCCGCGCGGGGCGGGCTCCAGGATCAGGTGGACCTCCGCGTAGTGGCGCAGAGGCTCGTAGTGGCCCACACCCTCCACCTTGTTGTCGATGGTCTCCCGGTAGATGATGGCGCCGGGGCCGAAGGAGATCTCGAAGCCGAACCGGTCCCGGGTCAGCTGGCTCAGGACCTCCAACTGGACCTGGCCCATGATCTGGGCGTGGAGGGTCTGGGTCCGGGGCTCCCACAGAAGCTTCAGCTCCGGGCTCTCCTCCTCCAGCTCCCGCAGCTGGGCCACGGTTTTGTGGATGTCGCACCCGGCGGGCAGGGTCACGGAGTAGCTGAGCACCGGCTCCAGCGCCGGGGCACGGCCGTCCGGCTCCGCGCCGAGGCCCTGGCCCGCGAAGGTGGCCGAAAGGCCCGTCACCGTCACGATGTCCCCCGGCAGCGCCTCGTCGGCGGGGGTGAACCGCGCGCCGGAGTAGAACCGGAGCTGTGTGGCCTTCTCCTCCCAGTCCGGCCCCGCGATCACGTCCCGGACCCGGAGGGCGCCGCCGGTGATCTTCATGTGGGTGAGCCTCTTACCGTCCGCGTCCCGGGAGATCTTGAAGACCCGGGCGGCGAACTCCGGCTTCGCCGGGGAGACGGGGGCGAACCGCTCCAGCAGGGTCAGAAACTCCTCCACCCCCTCCAGCTTCAGCGCCGCGCCAAAGCAGCAGGGGTAGATGTGCCCCCGCCGGAAGGCCCCGTCCAGGGCCGCGTCCGAGAGGCCGCCCCGCTCCAGGTGCTCCTCCAAAAGCTCCTCGTCGCAGAGAGCCAGGGATTCGGAGTCCACATCCCCCGGCTCGAAGACGCCGTCCCCCAGCCGGAAGCGTAAATCCGAGAGGATCCGCGCCCGGTCCGCTCCGGGCAGGTCCATCTTGTTGATAAAAAGCAGAGTGGGGATGTCCCGCTCCCGCAAAAGCTTCCACAGGGTCCGCGTGTGGCTCTGGACCCCCTCGGGGGCGGAGATCACCAGGATGGCGCAGTCCAGCACGTCCAGAGTCCGCTCCGTCTCGGCGGAGAAGTCCACGTGGCCCGGCGTGTCCAGGAGCGTGGCGGATTTGGTTCCCAGGGTCAGCCTCGCCTCCTTGGAAAAAATGGTGATGCCCCTCTGGCGCTCCAGGGCGAAGTTGTCCAGAAACGCATCCCCGTGGTCCACGCGCCCCAGCTTCCGTATGTCCCCGGCGCAGTACAGCATCGCCTCGGAGAGGGTGGTCTTCCCCGCGTCCACATGTGCCAATATGCCGATCACCGTCTTTGGCACGGGCCGGACCTCCTTTCGTTCGTCTCTTTCATGTGTCAAGTCCCCGCCCGCTCCACCTGGGCGGCGAAGGAGGACAGGTCGTGGCCGCGGGGCACGTAGTAGCGGTCCACAAGAAACGGGTCCGAAGAAGTCTTCCACAGGCCGCCGTTCATCTTGATGCCCAGCTTATAATAGGACTCCGCCACCGTACGGGTCAGCTTCTTGTTGGAGCCGGAGGGGTAGCACAGCACCGTGGGGATGCGGCCCGTCATGCGCGCGATGTCCAGCCGGGACTGCTCCAGCTGATAGACCGTGTCCTCCTCGCCCAGTTCCTCCAGCTTGAAGTGGTCCACCGTGTGGCTCTGGATGGACACGAGGCCCGAGTCCGCCAGCTCCCGGATCTGCTCCGGCGTCATATAGTGGGTCTGCCCCACAAGGCCGGTGATCACGAAGACCGTGGCCTTGGCGTTGTATTTCTGCAAAAGCGGGTACAGCTCCAGGTAGTTGTCGTCGTACCCATCGTCAAAGGTCAGAATCACCGGTTTGTCGTAATCCTCGATGTGCCCCAGGTCCGAGAACCAGATGGGGTCGTAGCCGTTGTCCGTCAGGAATTTCAGCTGCTCCTCCAGCTCCGAGGGCCGGACGAAAAGGTCCACGATGCCCCAGGGCTGGTCCCCCACCGCGTGGTACATGAGTACCGGCACCTTGTGCCCCTCCGGCACCGTGTAATCCGCCGAGGGGGAGACGTACACCGTGTTGTTCTCGGGGTCCGCCAGGGTGGGCAGGCCCAGCCCATCCACCGCCTCCGGGTAGGGCAGGTACTCCGCGCCCCCCGCGGTCATCTGGTCCTCCGAAGCAATTTCCCGCCCCAGGGCCGCCTCCAGCGCGTCCCGGGGGATGTACTCCCGGTCCTCCAGCCGCACTACCGCCAGATCCCGCCCGTCCACCACCAGCGTTTCGCCGGTGGCCTCGGGCTCCGGCTCGGGCTCCGGTTCAGGCTCGGGCTCGGGTTCAGGTTCCGGCTCGGGTTCAGGTTCCGGCTCGGGTTCAGGTTCCGGCTCGGGTTCAGGATCCGGTTCAGGATCCGGTTCAGGCGCAGGGGGCAGATCGAGATCGCTCACCGTCGTCCCGCCGCCGGGCGCGTCCTTTCCCACCTCCAGACCGGCACATCCGGTCAGAGATGCCATCAACACCGCCAGGACCAGCCCCAGCGCCAACCGCCGCTCTTTCATGTCCCTGCCTCCCGTCTTTTCTCAAATACCTCGCTGGACGCATACGCTGATATTTTATCACACCCCGCCCCATTAATCAAGGCCGAATAAATCGCCGCGCCGATCCGGGCGGGCATTTCATAAGTCACGGCGAAATGCCCGCCGATCTCTCAAAAACAGTGGCGGTTCCCCAAAACCTCCTATTTACAATTCCTTCCTCCCGTGCTATCATAAGATCACAGCTTATCCAGCTTCGGTTTGTACTCGAAGATCGTAAGCTCATATCTTTATCCCACAACCCTTTTGGCGGCCCCGGCGGGCCGCCGCTTTTTTGCGCGGAGGGGGCGGGCGCCTCTTTTGTCGACCTTTTGCAAGATTTGTAATTTGAAATTTCAATTTTATCTTATTTGCCCATTGACAACAGCGATTTAAAATAGTAGAATTGACCAGGATAACGGCAAGGGCGTCGCGGGCTTTTGCCCGCGCTGACCGGTGCGCCGTTATTTTTTTGTTTGACATAATTATTTTTTGGAGGTTTCATATAATGAAGAACGCCTATCTTCTCTCCGTCCTGGAGACCGTGAAAAAGCGCAACCCGGCGGAGCCTGAGTTCATCCAGGCGGTCACCGAGGTCCTGGAGACTCTGGAGCCCGTCTTCGACCAGAGGCCCGATTTTGTGGAGGCCAACATCATGGAGCGCCTGGTGGAGCCCGACCGGCAGATCATCTTCCGCGTCCCCTGGGTGGACGACCAGGGCAAGATCCAGGTCAACCGCGGCTACCGCATCCAGTTCAACGACGCCATCGGCCCCTACAAGGGCGGCATCCGCCTGCACCCCTCCGTCTACATCGGCATCATCAAGTTCCTGGGCTTCGAGCAGATCTTCAAGAACAGCCTGACCACCCTCCCCATGGGCGGCGCCAAGGGCGGCTCCGACTTCGACCCCAAGGGCAAGAGCGATAACGAGGTCATGCGCTTCTGCCAGAGCTTCATCAACGAGCTTTACCGCCACATCGGCAAGGACATCGACGTCCCCGCCGGAGACATCGGCACCGGCGCCCGGGAGATCGGCTATATGTTCGGCCAGTACAAGAAGCTGACCGGCGAGTGGTCCGGCATCCTCACCGGCAAGGGCATCCCCTACGGCGGCTCCCTGGCCCGCACCGAGGCCACCGGCTACGGCCTGTGCTACTTCACCGACGAGATGCTCCGCGCCAACGGCAAGTCCTTCGAGGGCCAGACCGTGGTCATCTCCGGCTCCGGCAACGTGGCCATTTACGCCCTGCAGAAGGCCACCCAACTGGGCGCCAAGGTGGTCGCCATGTCCGACTCCAACGGTTACATTTACGATAAGAACGGCGTGGACTTCGCAACCGTGAAGCAGCTCAAGGAGGTCCAGCGCAAGCGCATCAAGGAGTACGTGGCAATTCATCCCGAGGCCGAGTACCACGAGGGCTGCTCCGGCATCTGGACCATCCCCTGCGACATCGCCCTGCCCTGCGCCACCCAGAACGAGATCGACAAGGCGTCCGCCGAGACCCTTGCGAAGAACGGCTGCTACTGCGTCTCCGAGGGCGCCAATATGCCCTCCACCCCCGAGGCCATTGAGGTGTACTTCGCAAACTCCATGCTCTACGGCCCCGCCAAGGCCGCCAACGCCGGCGGCGTCGCCACCTCGGGCCTTGAGATGTGCCAGAACAGCGCACGTCTGAGCTGGACCTTCGAGGAGGTGGACGGCAAGCTCCACGACATCATGAGGAACATCTTCGCCGCCTGCGACAGCGCCGCGAAGGAGTACGGTATGCCCGGAAACTACATGGCCGGCGCCAACATCGCGGGCTTCCTGAAGGTCGCCGAGGCCATGAAGGCCCAGGGCTGTGTGTGATGCCCTTCCCCCGTCCCGTCAGCGCATAATACCCGCCGCCGCGCACGGAGTACCCCGCGCGGCGGTGTTTTCTCTTCGTCCAATTGAATAATCTGCACGAACAATTTGCTTGAATTGCAAATCGGCTATGTGTAACCCTCCAAAAAGACGAAATTTGCAAGTTTTTAGGTTGACAACAGGCATTTGTGGTCATATAATACCGCGTGTAAGGGCGATGGTGCTGTTCCGCAAGGAAGCCATTGCCCTTTTTGTGAATGTGTGTTATGATACCATCAACATATTTGAAAGGGGTGCTCTCCATGAGCAAGTATTCAAAGGAAGACATCATCCGTCTGGTGGAGGAGCAGGACGTCGAGTTCATCCGTATGCAGTTTACGGACATCTTCGGCCAGCTCAAGAACGTGGCCATCACCAAGAGCCAGATCCAGAAGGCCGTCAACAATCAGATCATGATCGACGGCAGCTCCATCGAGGGCTTTGTCCGCATCCACGAGTCCGACCAGTATCTGTATCCTGATCTGAACAGCTTCACCGTCCTGCCCTGGCGTCCCCAGTACGGCAAGGTGGCGCGTCTCATCTGCGACGTGTACAACCCGGACGGCACCCCCTTCGTGGGCGACCCTAGAGGCGTCCTGAAGAAGACCCTGAAGCGCGCCGCCGACATGGGCTACAGCTTCAACGTGGGTCCCGAGTGCGAGTTCTTCCTCTTTGAAACCGACGACGAGGGCCGCCCCACCACCAAGACGGGCGATGAGGCCGGGTATTTCGACCTGGGGCCTCTCGACCACGGCGAGGGGACGCGGCGGGAGATTTGCCTGAACCTGGAGGCCATGGGCTTTGAGATCGAGGCCAGCCACCACGAGGTGGCCGCCGGTCAGCACGAGATCGACTTCAAGTACGACGAGGCTCTGGCCGCCGCCGACAAGATTATGACCTTCAAGCTGGCGGTCAAGACCGTGGCCCAGAAGAACGGCCTCCACGCCACCTTCATGCCCAAGCCGGTTTTCGGCATCAACGGCTCCGGTATGCACACCAATATGTCCCTCTTCAAGGATGGCAAGAACGTATTCTACGATCCCTCCGACGCCCGGGGCCTGTCCAAGGAGGCATACAGCTTCATCGCGGGGCTCCTGGCCCACGTGAGAGGCTTCGCCGCCATCACCAACCCCCTGGTGAACTCCTACAAGCGTCTGGTGCCCGGCTATGAGGCCCCCTGCTATCTGGCCTGGTCCGCCTCCAACCGCTCCGCCCTCATCCGCATCCCCGCCGCCCGGGGCCAATCCACCCGTGTGGAGCTCCGCTGCCCCGATCCGTCCTGCAACCCCTATCTGGAGCTGGCCTGCTGCCTGGCCGCCGGTCTTGACGGCATCGAGAAGGGCCTGGTGCCTCCCGCGGAGATCACCGAGAACATCTTCGCCATGGACCGCAAGACCCGCCACGCGCACGGCATCCACTCCCTCCCCGGCAACCTCCACGAGGCTATCGAGGAGCTGGAAAAGGATGAGCTCATCTGCCAGACCCTGGGCGAACACGTGGTGGAGCAGTACACCCAGGGCAAGCGGAAGGAGTGGGACGCCTACCGCACATATGTGTCCGACTGGGAGATCCAGAAGTACATCGTCACCTATTGATCCGGGGCCGGAGGGCCGCGCCCTTCGGGACCGCGCGAAGCTTTCGCGAAACTTTTTCGGGGCGGGCTCAGCGCCCGCCCCTCTCATGTTTTGGGGGTGAAAACCCGTGATACGCACAGTAGTCGCCTTTGAAAAGGACGAATCCCGGGACAAGATCGCCGATATGCTGGAACGGTCCGGCGTGACGGTGCGGTTCCGGTGCCGCTCCGGCGCCGAGGTGATCAGGGCCGTCAAGACCATGGGCTCCGGCGTCGTCATCTGCGGACACAAGCTTGCGGATGTGTCCTGCGAACACCTGGCCCACGAGCTCCGGGGCCAGGCCAAATTCCTGATACTGGCGAAGCAGAACCAGCTTGAGCTGTTGTCCGACCCGGACGTGTTCAAGCTCCAGCTGCCCATCTCTGCCGGGGAGCTGAGGGGGAGCGTCAGCATCCTCATCCAGTTGGACGAGATCTCCGCCCGCAGCCAGATCCCCCAGCGGACCGACGAGGAGCAGCACATGATCGCCAAGGCCAAGGAGCTTCTCATGGAATCCCGGGGCTTCACCGAGGCCCAGGCCCATAAGTACCTCCAGAAACGCAGCATGGAGACCGGCACCAAGCTTGCCGAGACCGCGCGGCAGATTTTGGAGATGTAATACTAATATTCAATCAAAGCAAGACATTCGCGACGGTCTTTTTCACGTCAAGCTTCGTCATACGGCTTGGAAATACATACAGTATTCCCGGCGCCGTTTTCCTCGCCTGACGCGAAAAATCCTCGCTGCTCGGTGTCTTCTTTTAATTGAACATTAGTATAACCGTATAAAATAATGGCCCCGGCAAAATCAGCGATTTTGTCGGGAGAGGAGGAGCGAACACGGCGCCTGAGGGCGGCACCGGGGCCCCCACACGGCGCACCGTGTGGGCGGAGGAGCCAAGCCCGCGCCCGAGGACGACCAACGGGAGTCCGAGGTAAAGCGGCTCGCGCGACGACGAGCGTCCGAGGTTAAGCGTGTTCCGCGACGACTACGCCACACAAGGATGTGATGGTTATGACAGATAACAACAGACATAATACCGGCCTCTACGACCCGCGCTTTGAGCATGACGCCTGCGGCATCGGGGCCGTTGTGAGCCTCAAGGGCGTCAAGACCCACAAGACGGTGGACGACGCGCTGAAGATCGTGGAGCGCCTCGAGCACCGGGCGGGCAAGGACGCCGCCGGGGAGACGGGCGACGGCGTGGGCATCATGCTCCAGGTCAGCCAGTCCTTCTTCAAAAAGGCGGCGGCAAGGCAGGGCATCCAGCTTCCCGGCGAGCGGGACTGGGGTTTGGGGATGTTTTTCTTCCCCCAGGACATCGTCAAGCGCGCCCAGGCCAAGCGGATGCTGGAGATCATCGCCGCCAAGGACGGGCTCGAGTTCCTGGGCTGGCGGGACGTGCCGGTGGACCCCTCCATTCTGGGGAAGAAGGCGCTGGACTGTATGCCCTACATCGCCCAGTGCTTCATAAAGCGCCCCGCCAACGTGGAGCGGGGCCTGCCCTTCGACAGGCTCCTCTACGTGATGCGGCGGGAGTTCGAGCAGTCCAACGACAACACCTATGTGCTGAGCCTCTCCTCCCGCACGGTGGTCTACAAGGGGATGTTCCTGGTCCACCAGCTGCGGAAGTTCTATTCGGACCTGCAGAGCCCGGACTACAAGTCCGCCATCGCCTTGGTCCACTCCCGGTTCTCCACCAATACGAATCCCTCCTGGGAGAGGGCCCACCCCAACAGGCTCATCCTCCACAACGGGGAGATCAACACCATCCGGGGCAACATCGACCGCATGGTGGCCCGGGAGGAGACCATGCACTCCGAGATCCTGGAGCCCTACATGGACCGGATCCTGCCTGTGGTGAACCCCAACGGTTCCGACTCGGCCATGCTGGACAACACGTTGGAGTTCCTGATGATGAGCGGCATGGATTTGCCCATGGCCGTGATGATCCTGCTCCCCGAGCCCTGGCGCCACACGGACGCGGCGGAGAGCGAGAAGCGGGATATGTACCACTACTACGCCACCATGATGGAGCCCTGGGACGGCCCGGCGGCGGTTCTCTTCTCCGACGGCGACCGGGTGGGCGCGGTGCTGGACCGGAACGGCCTGCGTCCGGCCCGGTACTACGTCACCGACGACGACACCCTGATCCTGTCCTCCGAGGTGGGCGTAGCGGACATCGACGAGAGCCGCGTCCGGGTCAAGGGCCGCCTCCAGCCGGGGCGGATGCTTTTGGCGGACACCGTGGAGAAGCGGATCATCTCGGATGAGGAGCTGAAGGCCCGCTGCGCCGCCGCCGCGCCCTACGGGGAGTGGCTGGACGCCAACCTGGTCCGGCTCCACGACCTGCCCATCCCCAACCGGAAGGTCCCCATCCACACCCAGGACGAGCGGGACCGGCTGTACAAGGCCTTCGGGTACACCTATGAAGACGTGCGCAGCGTCATTCTCCCCATGGCCCGCACGGGCAGCGAGCAGACGGCCTCCATGGGCACGGACATCCCCCTGGCGGTGCTCTCGGAGAAGCACCAACCCCTGTTCAGCTACTTCAAGCAGCTCTTCGCCCAGGTGACCAATCCTCCCATCGACGCCATCCGGGAGGAGATCGTCACAGACACCACCGTCTACGTGGGCTCCGACGGCAACCTCCTGGAGGACAAACCGGAGAACTGCCGCGTGCTGGAGATCCGCAACCCGATTTTGTCCGGCGTGGATATGCTGAAGATCCGTTCTATGAACAAGCCGGGGTTCAGGGTAGAGACGGTCTCCATCCTCTACTACAAGAACACCCCCCTGGAGCGGGCCGTGGACCGGCTTTTCATCGCCTGCGACCGGGCCTGGCGCAACGGGGCCAACATCATCATCCTCTCCGACCGGGGCGTGGACGAGAACCACGTGGCAATCCCCTCGCTGCTGGCCGTTTCCGCCATGGAGCAGTATCTCATCCGCACCAAGAAGCGCACCGCCGTCTCCGTGATCCTGGAGTCCGGCGAGCCCCGGGACGTGCACCACTTCGCCACGCTCCTGGGCTACGGCGCCCGGGCGGTCTACCCGTATCTGGCCCACGAGTGCATCGCGGAGCTCATCGACAAGTCCATGCTGGACAAGGACTTCTACGCCGCCGTGGACGACTACAACTACGCGGTGCTCCACGGCATCGTGAAGATCGCCTCCAAGATGGGCATCTCCACCATCCAGTCCTACCAGTCGGCCCAGATCTTCGAGGCCGTGGGCATCCGGCAGGACGTAATCGACAAATATTTCACCAACACCGTCAGCAGGGTCGGCGGCATCGGCCTAGCTGAGATCGGCGAGGGCGTGGAGTTCCGCCACTCCCAGGCTTTCGACCCCCTGGGGCTGGGGGTGGACCCCACTCTGGACTCCACCGGCACCCATTCCCTCCGGTCCGGGGAGGACAAAGAGGACCATATGTACAACCCCCTTACCATCCTCACCCTGCAAAGGGCGACCAGGGAGGGCGACTACCAGCTGTTCAAGAAGTACAGCGAGCTTGTGGACTCCGACGCGGTGCCCCACACCCTTCGGGGGCTCCTCCGCTTCAACTACCCGGCGGAGGGGATAGACATCGACGAGGTAGAGAGCGTGGATTCCATCGTCCGGCGGTTCAAGACCGGCGCCATGTCCTACGGCTCCATCTCCCAGGAGGCCCACGAGTGCCTGGCCGTGGCCATGAACACCCTCCACGGCAAGTCCAACTCCGGCGAGGGTGGCGAGCTGCCCGAGCGGCTGGGGACCGTCCGGGGCTCCGCCATCAAGCAGGTGGCCTCGGGCAGGTTCGGCGTCACCAGCGAGTACCTGGTCTCCGCGCAGGAGATCCAGATCAAGATGGCCCAGGGCGCCAAGCCCGGCGAGGGCGGACACCTGCCGGGGAACAAGGTCTACCCCTGGATCGCCAAGACAAGATATTCCACCCCCGGCGTGGCCCTCATCTCTCCCCCGCCCCACCACGACATCTACTCCATCGAGGACCTGGCCCAGCTCATCTACGACCTGAAGTCCGCCAACCGGTACGCCGGCATCGCGGTGAAGCTGGTCAGCGAGGCGGGCGTGGGCACCATCGCGGCGGGCGTCGCCAAGGCGGGCGCTCAGACGGTGCTGATCTCCGGCTACGACGGCGGCACCGGCGCGGCCCCCAAGACCTCCATCCACGACGCGGGCCTGCCCTGGGAGCTGGGGGTGGCCGAGACCCACCAGACGCTGGTGCAAAACGGCCTCCGCCGCCGGGTCCGCATCGAGACGGACGGCAAGCTGATGACGGGCCGGGACGTGGCCATTGCCTGCATGCTGGGCGCCGAGGAGTTTGGTTTCGCCACCGCCCCCCTGGTCACCCTGGGGTGCGTCATGATGCGCGTCTGCAACCTGGACACCTGCCCCATGGGCGTGGCGACCCAGAACCCGGAGCTGAGAAAACGCTTTTGCGGCAAACCGGAGTACGTCATGAACTTCATGCGCTTCGTGGCCCAGGAGCTCCGGGAGATCATGGCGAAGCTGGGCGTGCGCACCGTCGACGAGCTGGTGGGCCGCACGGATCTATTGAAGGTCCGGGAAAAGCAGGTGACCCACCGGGCGGCCAGCGTGGATATGTCCGCAGTCCTGGAAAGCCCCTGGTCCGTGCCCCAGCACTTCGAGCCGGAGGCGGTCTATGACTTCCGCCTGGAGAAGACAAAGGATCTGGCGGTGCTCCTGCCGGAGCTGGACCTGGACCGGAAATTCTCCCGCGTCAGCGTAGACGTGGGCAACACCGACCGGGCCTTTGGCGCCATTCTGGGCTCCGAGATCACCCGGAAATACAAGAACACCCTGCCCGAGGACTGCTTCACGGTGGACTGCCGGGGCGCGGGCGGCCAATCCTTCGGGGCTTTCATCCCCAGGGGGCTGACCCTCAACCTGACCGGAGACTCCAACGACTACTTCGGCAAGGGCCTCTCCGGCGGCAAGCTGACGGTGAAGCCCCCCGAGGGCGTCAAATACAGGGCCGGGGACAACATCATTATCGGCAACGTGGCCCTCTACGGCGCCACGGCGGGCAAGGCGTTCATCGCGGGCCTGGCGGGCGAGCGGTTCGCCGTCCGAAACTCCGGCGCATACGCTGTGGTGGAGGGCGTGGGCGACCACGGATGCGAGTACATGACCGGTGGCCGCGTGGCTGTCCTGGGCCCCATCGGAAAGAATTTCGCGGCGGGTATGTCCGGCGGCATCGCCTACGTCTGGGACGGCAAGCGGGACCTGTACAAGCGGGTCAACAAGTCCATGGTGGAGCTGGAGCCGCTGCGGGAAAAGCACGACATCGAGGAGCTGCGAAGCCTCATCGAGGAGCACTACCGGGCCACGGGCTCCCAGCGCGCCAGGGAAATACTGGACAATTTCAGCGAAAGCATCGGCCTTTTCAAGAAGATCATGCCCCGGGACTACGACCGGATGCTCCGGGCCATCAGCCAATTCGAGGAGCGCGGCATGGGCCACGACGAGGCCGTGGAGGAAGCGTTCTACAGCATCACGAGAGGGGGCGGCAAATAATGGGAAAACCCACCGGATTTCTGGAATACGGCCGGGCGGCCAACCCCTGTGAGCCGCCGGAGGCGCGGGTGAAGCACTGGAACGAGTTCCACCCGCCCCTGGACATCCCCGAGCGTCAGCGCCAGGGGGCGCGGTGTATGGACTGCGGCGTTCCCTTCTGCCAGTCGGGCCTCAAATTGGGCTCCGGCTTCACCGGGTGCCCCCTGCACAACATGGCGCCGGAGTGGAACGACCTTATCTACCACGGCAATTTCGAGGAGGCGTATAAGCGCCTGCGCAAGACCAACAACTTCCCGGAGTTCACGGGCCGGGTGTGCCCCGCCCTCTGTGAGGCGGCCTGCACCTGCGGGCTCCACGGGGACCCGGTGACGGTGCGGGAGAACGAGCTTTTCACCGTGGAGAAGGCATATGAGCTGGGCGTCGTGAAGCCCCAGCCGCCTCAGGTCCGCACGGACAAGCGGGTGGCCGTGGTTGGCTCCGGCCCCGCCGGGCTTGCCGCCGCCGACCAGCTCAACCGGCGCGGACACTCGGTCACCGTCTTTGAGCGGGACGACCGGGTGGGGGGACTGCTGATGTACGGCATCCCCAACATGAAGCTCCAAAAATCTGTGGTGGACCGGCGCGTGGATCTGATGCGTGCCGAGGGCGTGGAGTTCAAGACCGGCGTGGACGTGGGCCGTGACCTGCCCGCCGGGAGTCTCGCCGCCGTGTTCGACGCGGTGATCCTGTGCTGCGGGGCCAAGAACCCCCGGGACCTGAAGGTGCCGGGCCGGGACTCCTGGGGCGTGTATTTCGCCGTGGACTTCCTGAGCTCCACCACAAAGAGTCTGCTGGACTCCAACCTCAAGACCGGGACCTACATCGACGCCCGGGGTAAGAACGTGGTGGTCGTGGGCGGCGGCGACACGGGCAACGACTGCGTGGGCACCGCCATCCGCCATGGGTGCGCTTCCGTCACACAGCTGGAGATGATGCCCCGTCCCCCCGCACAGCGGGACGCCCTCGCCAACCCCTGGCCCGAGTGGCCCCGGGTGGAGAAGACCGACTACGGCCAGCAGGAGGCCATCGCTCTCTTCGGCCATGACCCGAGGCTCTATCAGCGCACGGTCAAGGAGATCGTACCCGATGAGAACGGGAACGTGAAGGAGCTGGTGACCGTCTCCCTCCGGCCACACCAGGAGAACGGCAGGACCGTCATGGTCCCGGTGGAGGGCTCCGAGGAGACGCTCCCCTGCGACCTTCTCCTCATCGCGGCGGGCTTTCTGGGCACGGAGAGCTACATCCCCGAGTCCTTCGGAGTGGATGCGGACGCCCGGAGCAATATCGCCACCGCGCCCGGCTCCTTCCGCACCTCCAACCCCAAGATCTTCGCCGCCGGGGACACCCGCCGGGGACAGTCCCTGGTGGTCCACGCCATCGCGGAGGGTCGGAGCGCCGCCCGCGAGGTGGATGAGTTTTTGATGGGGTACACGAACCTCATATAACATTATAATATAATGTTTCAGTCAACAGGAGCGACGGTGCTTTTCACCGCCGCTCTTTATTATATTCGATGCTAATATTTAATACAATATCACAATCAAATGTTAGCATCCCAATCTCCGCGGACCCGCGACGGTGGGGGCCTTCGGAAAATCAACAATTTTCAGGAGGAAACAAAAATGGATATGTCTGTATGGTATCTGGTGGGCGCGATCCTGGTGTTCTTCATGCAGGGCGGCTTCGCCATGGTGGAAACGGGCCTGACGAGGGCCAAAAACGCCGGAAACATCATCATGAAGAACCTGATGGACTTCTGCATCGGCACGGTGGTGTTCTCCCTTCTGGGCTACGGCATCATGATGGGCGAGCACACATTCTTCGGCCTCATCGGCAAGCCCGACTGGCAGCTGTTCACCGACTTTGAGGGCGCCGACTGGCGCAGCTTCGTGTTCCAGCTGGTGTTCTGCGCCACAGCCGCCACCATCGTGTCCGGCTCCATGGCCGAGCGAACCAAGTTCTCGTCCTACTGCATCTACTCCGGCGTCATCAGCCTTGTGATCTACCCCATCGAGGCCGGATGGGCCTGGGGCGGCGGTTGGCTTTCCAACCTTCAATTCATCGACTTCGCGGGCTCCGCCGTGATACACATGGTGGGCGGTTGGACTGCCCTCATCGGCGCCGCGCTGGTGGGTCCCCGCATCGGCAAGTACACAAAGGACAAAAACGGCAAGACGAAGGTCAACGCCATCCCCGGCCATTCCATGACATTGGCGGCCCTGGGCGTCTTCATGCTGTGGTTCGCCTGGTACGGCTTCAACGCCGCTGCCGCCGCCGACATCACCGAGATGGCCCAGATCCTGGGCACCACCACCATCGCCCCCTCCGTGGCCACGGTGGTCTGCATGTGCTACACCTGGCTGCGCACCGGCAAGCCTGATGTGTCCATGTGCCTGAACGCCTCCCTGGCCGGTCTCGTGGCCGTCACCGCCGGGTGTGCCAGCGTGGACGCCATCGGCGCCGCCGTCATCGGCGCGGTGTCCGGCGTGCTGGTGGTGGAGTCCGTCAACTTCATCGACCAGAAGGTGAAGATCGACGACCCGGTGGGCGCTTTCTCCGTCCACGGCGTCCACGGCCTCTGGGGCACGATCGCCGTGGGGCTCTTCGCCTGCAATGAGAAATACGGCACAAAGGGCCTCTTCTACGGCGGCGGCTTCCGCCAGCTGGGCGTACAGTGCCTGGGCGCCGTGTGCATCCTGGCCTGGACCATCGTCACCATGTTCCTGGTGTTCAAGCTCATAGAGAAGACCAACGGCCTCCGGGTCAAGCCCGAGGAGGAGATCGAGGGTCTGGACATCGCCGAGCACGGCCTGGTCAGCGCCTACGCCGACTTCGTGACGCCCCAGAATCTCTCCGTCTACTCCCTGGGCGCCTCCACCATCCCCACCGAGGCCGTCACAAAGGCCGGAGGCAAGACCCCCGTGGAGCTGGCTGTCCCCGTCTACGGCAGGGCCTCCGACTCCAAGCCCGGCGAGAAGATCAGCAAGGTGGAGATCATCATGAACATGAACCGGTTCGAGACTCTGAAGAACGCTCTGGAGGGTATCGGCATCACCGGCATGACGGTCACCAACGTGATGGGCTGCGGCATCCAGAAGGGCCAGTCCCGGTACTACCGCGGCGTCCCCGTGGAGATCCAGCTTCTGCCCAAGGTCCAGGTGGACATCGTGGTCAGCAAGGTCCCCGTCAAGGACGTCATCAACACCGCCCGGAAGGTGCTCTACACCGGCAGCATCGGCGACGGCAAGATCTTCGTTTTCGACGTGGAGAACGTGGTCAAGGTCCGCACCGGCGAGGAGGGCTACGACGCCCTCCAGTGACGCCGCCGGGAAAATCGGCCAAACCTGTCTAATATAAACCTGAATCCGCCGCCCGCAGTCATACACCGTGACCGCTGAAGTCCTACACCCTGACCGCACAAATCCTACACCCATTC
>CANQKZ010000054.1 GCA_947624585.1 uncultured Oscillospiraceae bacterium
CCAAAAAAAGAAGAGAGTTGCCAGGGAATCCTTGGTAACTCTCTTCCTTTTTTACGGGACTTTTTTCACAGCCCCTAGTTTATTTTATTTGAGGACGACCTTTTTGAAGCTCTTCTTTCCGCGCCTCAGCACCACGCCCGCCCGGAGCTCGTCGGCGGTGAAGGTCTTTCCGATGTCGGTGACCTTCTCATCGTTCGCAGTGGCGCCGCCCTGCTGGATGTTGCGACGAGCTTCACTCTTGGAGGCCACAAGGCCCGCCTTGACGAGAAGGGTCATGATGTCGAGGCCGCCGTCTGTCAGGTCCGCCTCCGAGATCTCCTCCGTGGGCATATCCCCTCCGGCGGCTCCGCCGAAGAGGGACCGGGCGCTCTGTTGGGCCTTTTCCGCCTCCTCCTCACCGTGGACCAGCTTTGTGAGTTCGTAGGCCAGGATCTCCTTGGCGATGTTGATGCGGCTGTCCTGCCAGGTCTCCATCTCCGCGATCTGCTCCAGAGGCAGGAAGGTCAGCATTTTCAGGCACTTCATCACGTCGGCGTCGCCCACGTTGCGCCAGTACTGGTAGAAGTCGTAGGGGCTGGTCTTGTTGGGGTCCAGCCACACCGCGTTCCCGGCTGTCTTGCCCATCTTGTTGCCGTTGGAGTCGGTGAGCAGGGTGATGGTCATGGCGTGGGCGTCGCGGCCAAGCTTCCGGCGGATGAGCTCGGTGCCGCCCAGCATATTGGACCACTGGTCGTTGCCGCCGAACTGCATATTGCACCCGTAGTGCTGATAGAGGTGGTAGAAGTCGTAGGACTGCATGATCATGTAGTTGAACTCCAGGAAGGAGAGGCCCTTCTCCATCCGCTGTTTGTAGCACTCGGCCCGGAGCATATTGTTGACGGAGAAGCAGGCGCCCACCTCCCGGAGAAGGTCCACGTAGTTGAGGTCCAGCAGCCAGTCGGCGTTGTTGACCATCCGCGCCTTGCCCTCGCCGAACTCGATGAACCGCTCCATCTGGCGCTTGAAGCAGGCGGCGTTGTGCTCGATGTCCTCCCTCGTCAGCATCTTGCGCATATCCGTGCGCCCGGAGGGGTCGCCGATCATGGTGGTGCCGCCGCCGATGAGGGCGATGGGGCGGTTCCCCGCCATCTGGAGCCGCTTCATCAGCGTCAGCGCCATGAAGTGTCCCGCCGTCAGGCTGTCCGCCGTGCAGTCAAAGCCGATGTAGAAGGTGGCGCGGCCTCCGTTGATCATCTTGCGGATTTCGTTCTCGTCGGTGACCTGGGCGATGAGCCCCCGGGCCACCAGCTCTTCATAGATTTCCATAAAGCTCTCCTTGATATATTGTAATATGTTATTGCCTGTATTTTTCCAGAGGGTCGATCTCCTGGAGCCGCGCCCCGCACCGGGGGCAGACGGCGTCGTCCAAATCGTGCTCCACACCGCAATAGGGGCACGTCACCTTCATCATGGCGTCCTCCTCCGCATCCTCCTGTGGCTCGGCGGAGTAAAATTCCATCTTCCGGCAGGCGTCGCACACGTACACGTCCACCAGATAGGCCCCGGCAAAGGCGTTGCTCAGATTCCCGTTGCCCTTCTGGATCTGCTGGCGCTCCAGAAAGCTCATGTGCCCGCCGCACCGTAAGCACACGTCCTTTTCCATAGCTCTCACGCTCCCTTCAAAAAAGTAACCCCCTGCCCGGAGACCGGACAGAGGGCGTTTTCACGCGGTACCACCTCTGGTCGCGGCCCCCTCGCGGACGCCGCCTCACGGGGTCCATGACCCCACGCGCTCTATCGGGCGCACCCGTCGCAGCCTACTCGGGAACCCTTTCGGCGCGCCGCTCCGGGCCGTATTCGCCCCGGCCGTCCCCTCCCCCTTCCACCGAACCGGGGTCTCTCTGCGCGGGACAAACCGGACTACTTGCGCCCTTCATCGCGTTATCATGACGATTTTACACTGGATGAGCGGATTTGTCAATTATAATTTCGGTTGAATTTGTCCGAAACCGGATTCCCCCTTGACAACCCGCCACAGAGGGGGTATAATACGCATAGAAGGGGGAAGCCGCGGTTTGCCAAGGCTTTCCGGTACATCGACAAGCGGTTTGGCTCCGTTTGCTCAGTTTTAGTTTTGGCTGCTGCAACCATCAGGTAAAAACCGTCAGATCACAGCAACACAAAAACCGTCACTGGTCGGAGTGGCGGTTTTTGCGTCTGTCCTCTTCTATGTGCAGGGTGAATTTATACCCGCGCCAGTAGAATGTAATACTAATATTCAATTAAAACGAGACACCGAGCGATGAGGATTTTTCGTGTCAGGCGAGGAAGGCGGCGCCGGGAATACTGTATGTATTTCCAAGCCGCGTGACGAAGCATGACCCGAAAAAGACCATCGCGAATGTCTTATTTTAATTGAATATTAGTATAAGAGTCATAGACATATGCTTACCCCCTTTCGTAAGGGAGTGAGCCAAACCGCCCGCCGTTTTCCATGTGCCGGGAACCCCGCGCCCCGCGGCTTCCCTGTGTCATATTACCGCGATTTTCGCCTTATACTAATATTTAATAAAAATCTTTCATTCGCGACGGTCTTTTTCACGCAATACTGCGTCAGACGGCTTGAAAATACATACAGTATTCCCTGCGCCGTCTTCCTTGTCTTGCGTGAAAAATCCTCGCCGCTCGGTTAAAGCTTTTTATCAAATATTAGTATTATGTCAACAGTTTTTTTGTTTTTCCGAAATCCGTACAGCACCGCCGCCCCAACCGGGGCGGCGGTGTTGTGTGCGGCGGCTCTCAGTACTCGTAGACGCCCTCGTAGACCATGACGGCGTCGCCGGTGAGGGTGACGAACTCGTCGGAGTAGTTGACGGTCACGTCGCCGCCGGGGAGCTTGACGGTGATGTCGCGGCCCTTGCGGAGGATGCCCCGCTCGGTGGCGGCGATGACGGCGGCGCAGGCGGCGGAGCCGTTGGCCCGCTCGCCGCCCTCGTTGTGGGAATAGACCCGGATGCGCAGGGTGTCGTCGCTGACCACCTTGGCGAACTCCACGAAGGCGCCGGCGGGCAGGAGGCCGGAGCCCCCGATGGCGGAGCCGGTCTTCACCACGTCCACGCCGCCCAGGTCCTCCGTAAACACGGTGCAGTGGGGGACGCCCAGGGTGGACAGGGTGATGCGGTACTCCTTGCCCTCCACGGTCACCGGCTCGTCGATGACACGGGACTTGCCGATGAGGTTCACCTCCATCCGGCGGGTGTCCAGGAAAGCGGTGCCCATGTGGACGCTGACGGTGCTGACCCGGCCGTTGCGGGTGTAAAGCTGGAGGGAGCGGACGCCGGTGTCGGTCTGGATGGTCATCTGCTCGTGGCGGACGATGCCCTTGTCGTAGAGGTATTTGCCCACGCAGCGGATGGAGTTGGCGGCGATGCGGCCCTCGGTGCCGTTCTGGTTGAAGATGCGCATCTTGGCGTCGGCGCCCGCGGAGTTCTCGATGAGGATGAGGGCGCTGCCGCCGATGCCGGAGTACCGGTCGCAAAGGGTGACGCTCAGGGATTCCGGGCTTGTGATGCGGCCGTCCCGGTTGTCGAAGAAGATGTAGTCTCCGCCGCAGGTGTACATCTTGGCGAAGTGGATGAGCTCCCTCGTCTTGCGCATATTGTTCAGGTTCACAAGCTCGGTGTTCTCGTTGGTGAAGCGGCTGGCGAGGGTGTCGGTCACCGCCTCGGCGGTGTCGAGGCTGGTGATGCAGGGGATGCGCAGGCGGACGGCCCGGGCGTGCAGATCGATGAAGTCGCCCATGGTGTCGTCGTAGAGGGCTCCGGTGTAGACGATGAAGCTGATGGCGCCGTCGTCCATGAGGCTGTAGGCGTCGTGGACGTGGTTCACCTCGTTGACCTCCAGCCCCAGGTTGCGGATGACCACAGCCGTGTCGGGGGTGGCGTAGAGGACCATCCGCAGGTCGTTGAGCTTCTTGGCCAGCCTCACCAGATCCGGCAGGTCGTGGTTTTCGATGGACAGCAGGACGCCGTTCTTGCCGGGGGTGAAGGCGCCGGAAAGGTTGTACCCGGCGGCCCGGAGGCCCTTGAAGAGCGCCTCGGAGAAGGTGCGGCCCAGGCCCAACACCTCGCCGGTGGACTTCATCTCCGGGCCCAGCATGGAGTTGGCGTCGGTGATCTTCTCGAAGGAGAACACGGGTACCTTGATGGCGAAATAGGGCGGCGTGTCGCACAGGACCTGCTCATAGCCCAGGCCCTTCAGGGTCGCGCCCATCATGACTCTGGAGGCCACGTCCACCATGGGGATGCCGGTGACCTTGGAAAGGTACGGCACCGTCCGGGAAGCCCGGGGGTTCACCTCGATGACGTAGAGCTCCTTTTTATAGATGAGGTACTGGATGTTCACCAGCCCCCGCGTCCCCAGCTCCAGCGCCAGACGGGTGGAGCTGTCCACGATCTTCTGCATCATCTTGTCCGTCAGATTGTAGGGGGGGTAGACGGCGATGGAGTCGCCGGAGTGGACGCCGGCCCGCTCGATGTGCTCCATGATACCGGGCATCAGCACGTTGGCGCCGTCGGAGATCACGTCCACCTCCAGCTCCGTGCCGGGCATATACTTGTCCACCAGGACCGAGTTGTCCTCCCGCTCGGTGCTGGCCATGATGAGGGCCATATAGCTGCGCACGTCCTGTTCGTCGTGGGCGATGACCATGTTCTGCCCGCCGATGACGTAGCTGGGCCGCAGCAGCACCGGATACCCCAGAGTCTCGGCGGCCCGCAGGGCCTCCTCCAGGGTGTGGGTGCCGAAGCCCCGGGGGCGCTTGATGCCCATCTGCTCCAAAAGCGCGTCGAACCGCTCCCGGTCCTCGGCTAAATCGATGCCCTCGGCGCTGGTGCCCAGGATGCGGATGCCCTGTTTGTCCAGGTACTCCGTGAGCTTGATGGCCGTCTGGCCGCCGAAGGCCACCACCACGCCGATGGGCTTCTCCACCTTGATGACGCCCATCACGTCCTCGGGGGTCAGGGGCTCGAAGTAGAGCCTGTCCGCCGTGTCGTAGTCGGTGGAGACGGTCTCCGGGTTGTTGTTGATGATCACCACGTCGTAGCCCAGCTTCTTGAGGGTGACGGCGCAGTGGACGGAGCTGTAGTCGAACTCGATGCCCTGGCCGATGCGGATGGGGCCGGAGCCGATGACGATGACGCTCATGCGGCGGCGGGGCATGGGCCGGGAGTCGCACTTGTCGTTGTAGGCGGAGTAGTAATAGGGCGTCTCGGCCTCGAACTCGGCGGCGCAGGTGTCCACCATCTTGTAGACCGGGTCCAGATGCGGGATCGCCGCCTGGCCGGAGATCTCCCGCAGCGCAGCGTCGGTGTAGCCGTAGCGCTTGCCGCGAAGGTAAGTCTCGTCGTCAATGCCGTGCTCTTTGATATAGTTCTCATAGTCCACCAGATTCTGGAGTTTGGAGATGAACCAGCGGTCGATCATGGTGACCTCGTGGATGTGCTCGTGGGAGACGCCGGCCTTCAGCGCCTCGAAGACGGTGAAGATGCGCAGGTCGTCCATGGCGGCCAGCCGCTCCTCCAGGCTCTTTTTGGGGTCGGGGGCGCGGTTTAAGGTGGACTGGCCGATCTCGGCGCCCCGGACCGCCTTCATGAGGGCGGACTCGAAGTTGGGGGCGATGGACATGACCTCGCCGGTGGCCTTCATCTGGGTGCCCAGACGCCTTCCCGCGCCGTGGAACTTGTCGAAGGGCCACTTGGGGAACTTGACCACGCAGTAGTCCACCGTGGGCTCGAAGCAGGCGTAAGTCTTGCCGGTGATGTCGTTTCTGATCTCGTCCAGGGTGTAGCCCAGGGCGATCTTCACCGCCACCTTGGCGATGGGGTAGCCCGTGGCCTTGGAGGCGAGAGCGGAGGAGCGGGACACCCGGGGGTTCACCTCGATGACAGCGTACTCGAAGGAGTCCGGGTTCAGGGCGAACTGGCAGTTGCACCCGCCCTCGATGCCAAGCTCGGTGATGATGTCGAGAGCGGCGGAGCGGAGCATCTGGTACTCCTGGTCCATCAGCGTCAGCGCCGGGGCCACCACGATGGAGTCGCCGGTGTGGATGCCCACAGGGTCCAGGTTCTCCATGGAGCAGACGGTGATCACGTTGCCCGCGCCGTCGCGGATCACTTCAAATTCTATTTCCTTCCATCCGAAGATGTACTTTTCAATCAAAACCTGGTGGATGGGAGACGTCTCCAGTCCCACGAAGGCCACACGTCTCAGCTCCTCGGCGCTGTAGGCCACGCCGCCTCCGCCGCCGCCCAGGGTGAAGGCCGGACGGACGATGACCGGGTAGCCGATGCGGTCGGCGATGGCCACGCAGGAGTCCACGTCGTTGGCGATGTCGGAAGGGATACAGGGCTGGCCAATCTTCTCCATGGTCTCCTTGAAGAGCTCCCGGTCCTCGGCCTTGTCGATGGCGTCGGCGTTGGTGCCGATGAGGCGTACGCCGTGCTTCGCCAAAAAGCCCTCGTGGGTCAGCTGCATGGCGATGGTGAGGCCCGTCTGTCCGCCCAGGCCCGCCAGGAGGCAGTCGGGCTTCTCCTTGAGGATGATGCGCTTGACGGTCTCGGCGTTCAGGGGCTCCAGGTACACCGCGTCCGCCATGTCCCCGTCGGTCATGACCGTGGCGGGGTTGGAGTTGACGAGGACGGACTTGACGCCCTCCTGCTTGAGGATCCGGCACGCCTGAGTGCCCGCGTAGTCGAACTCGGCGGCCTGGCCGATGACGATGGGGCCGGAGCCGATGACCATGACTTTCTTGATCGATTTATCTAAAGGCATTACCGCACCTCCATCATGTCCATAAACCTGTCAAACGCCCACTCGGTGTCCCGTGGCCCGCCGTGGGCCTCCGGGTGGAACTGCATGGAGAAAGCCATCTTCCCCGGGTAATCCACGCCCTCGCAGGTGCCGTCGTTGACGTTCACAAACCGCATTTTGCCGCCCACCCGCTCGATGTCCTTGACGGATACCGCGTAGCCGTGGTTCTGGCAGGTGATGTACACCCGCCCCGTCTCCAGGTCCTTCACCGGCTGGTTGGCGCCCCGGTGGCCGAATTTCAGCTTCTCGGTGGAGCCTCCGGCGGCCAGCGCCATCATCTGGTGGCCCAGGCAGATGCCGAACATGGGCTTTTTGCCGAAAAGCTCGCGGATGACTTCGATGCACTTCACGTTGTCCCGGGGGTCGCCGGGGCCGTTGGAGAGCATGATCCCGTCGGGGTCGTAACTCAGGATCGTCTCCACGGAGCTGTCATAGGGCAGGACGGCCACCTTGCAGTTTCTCTTCAAAAGGTTCTCGGTGATGCTCCCCTTGGCGCCGTAGTCCATCAGCACCACGGTGTGGGCCGCGTCACCCTCGGGCGTCAAAATCTCCGGCTCCCGGGTGCTGGTGGCCTCCACGGAGCCCTGTACCCGGAAATCCCTGAGGGCGCGCCAGTCGTAGTCGGGGTCGTCGGTGATGGCCGCGTTCATGACGCCGCCGTCCCGGATCATCTGTGTCAGCTCCCGGGTGTCCACCCCCGCGATGCCCACGATGCCCATGCGCTCCATGAAGTGCTGGATGTTCTCCTCGCACCGGAAATTGCTGGGCTCGTCGCAAACCTCCCTGACTATAGCTCCGCGGACATGGATGGATGAGCTTTCCATGTCCGCGTCGGCCACACCGTAATTACAAAACATTGGGAACGTAAAAATGACCAGCTGTCCGAAATAGCTGGGATCGGTAAGACTTTCCACACATCCGGTCATCCCGGTGGTGAAGACGAGCTCCCCCACGCTGGTGCCGGTTTTGCCGAAGGACACGCCCTCGTACTTTTTGCCGTTCTCCAAAATCAGATACGCTTTTCCCATATTTCCTCCCTGTACAAGTATCGGACGCCGCCGGGGCCGCCGCCCTTGGCGGCCCGTCGGCGGGTTATCGTTTCTGTCAGCGCCGCGGCTTTATTTCAGAAGTCTCCGGATGCGCTCCATGGCCTCGCGGGTGTTCTCACAGGTGCCGAAGGCGGTGAGGCGGATGTACCCCTCGCCGGAGGGGCCGAAGCCCGCGCCGGGGGTGGTGACGATGCAGGCTTCCTTCAAAAGCTTGTCGAAAAACTCCCAGGAGCCCATGCCGTCCGGCGTGCCGCACCAGATGTAGGGGGCGTTGACGCCGCCGTAGACCGGCAGACCCGCCTCGCTCAGCGCCTCGCGGATGATCTTCGCGTTGTTGAGGTAGTAGCGCACGTTCTCCATGGACTGCTCCCAGCCCTCGTCGGAGAGCGCCGCCTCGGCGGCCCGCTGGATGACGTAGGGGACGCCGTTGAACTTGGTGCCCATGCGCCTGTTCCACATGTCCCGGAGGGAGACGCCCTCCCGCGCCAGCGCCTTGGGCACCACCGTGTAGGCGCAGCGGTTGCCGGTGAAGCCGGAGGACTTGGAGAAGGACCGGAACTCGATGGCGCAGGTCTTCGCCCCCTCCACCTCAAAGATGCTGTGGGGGATGCCGGGCTCCGTGATGAACGCCTCGTAGGCGGAGTCGAACAAAATCACGCTGCCGTGCGCGTTTGCGTAGTCCACCCAGGTCTTCAGCTGCCCGTAATTCGCCGCCGTGCCGGTGGGGTTGTTGGGGGAGCAGATATAGATGATATCCGGCACCCGCTCGGGGAGCGCGGGGAAGAAGCCGTTTTCCGCCGTGCAGGGCAGATAGACCAGGTTCGTCCACTTCTCGCCGTCGTAGTCCCCGGCCCGGCCCGCCATGGCGTTGGTGTCCACGTACACGGGGTATACCGGGTCGCACACCGCCACCACGTTGTCCACCGAGAAGATGTCGCCGATGTTGCCGCAGTCGGATTTGGCGCCGTCGGAGACGAAGATCTCGTCGTCGGCGATGTCCACGCCACGCTTTTTGTAGGCGTCCCGGATGGCGAAGCGCAGGAAGTCGTAGGCGCCGCAGGTCTCCTCGCAGTAGCCCCGGAAGGTCTCCTGTACGCCCATCTCCCGGCTGGCCTTCTCCATGGCCTCCACCACCGCCGGGGCCAGGGGCCGCGTCACGTCGCCGATGCCCATGCGGATGAGGGGAAGCGGCGGGTTCGTTGCCTGGAAGGCCCGCGTCCGGCGGCCGATCTCCGGGAAGAGGTACCCGCCGGGGAGCTTTTGGAAGTTATTGTTGACTTTAACCATCTGAACAGCCCCTTTTTGTCCATTTTAAGATAGATTATAAGCGCAAACGCGCCCGATGTCAACGCCCCGTTCGTCCCAAAAACCCGCCAAATTCCGCCCTTTGTTTGTTCACAACTCCAAAATGCAATTTGGAAATTCCAGCCTTGCAAAAAGGGCTTGACAAAGGCCCGTACCCTGGTGTAAAATGCACTTCGTTAAAACGCAAAATCCATAAAGGTCACAAAATCCACAAGGGTGCGGATTTGTCCCGGGTTTCGGGGCGGATCCGCGCCTTTTTCCGGGGAACCTCTGAATAAACCGAAGTGCCGGGATTGACGAGCAGATTTTTCGCCAGATGAAGGCAAAAAATTGCAGACATACTTTGTGTATTTCACAATATTTTGACGAAATATGGCGGAAAATCTGCCGTCAAGATCGGTGCGGCGATTTATTCAGAGGTTCCCAAAAAGGAGGAAACGAAAATGTGCTCGATCATCGGCTTTACGCGCAGGTCCATCCCGCCGGAGCTGGCGAAAAAGGGGTTTGAGGAGACGGTCAGCCGCGGCCCGGATATGTCCCGGTTCGTGGAGGCGGGAGAGGGCTGGCTGGGCTTCCACAGGCTGGCCATCATGGGCCTGACGCCGGAGGGGATGCAGCCCTTTGAGCTGGACGGAAACATGGTGGTTTGCAACGGCGAGCTCTACGGCTTTCGTCCCGTGCGGCGGAGGATGGCGAAAAAGTATCAATTCAAGTCCGACTCCGACTGCGAGATCATCCTGCCCCTCTACCGGGAACTGGGCCTGGGTATGTTCGCGCGGCTGGACGCGGAGTTTGCCATGATCATCTACGACGCGAAGCGCGGCGGCCTCGTGGCGGCCCGGGACCCCATCGGCATCCGGCCCCTCTACTACGGGACCCTGGAGGACGGCTCCACGGTCTTCGCCAGCGAGCCCAAGAACCTGACGCCCTTCTGCAAAAAGGTCCTCCCCTTCCCTCCCGGCCACTACTGGGTGGACGGCAAGTTCGTGCGCTACTGCGACCCCACCCGGGTGGAGGGCGAGTACATCTCCGGCTCCACCTACCGGGTCTGCGCCGGTATCCGCGGCAGGCTCATCGCCGCCGTGGAGAAGCGCCTGGACTCCGACGCGCCGGTGGGCTTCCTGCTGTCCGGCGGGCTGGACTCCTCCCTTGTGTGCGCCATCGCCGCGAAAATTCTGGGCCGCCGCATCCGCACCTTCGCCATCGGCATGGACAAGGACGCCATCGACCTCAAATATGCCCGCATGGTGGCCGACTACATCGGCGCCGACCACACGGAGGTGTTCATGACCCGCGACGAGGTCATAGCCAACCTGGAGACCGTCATAAAGGCCCTGGGCACCTGGGACATCACCACCGTCCGGGCCAGCATGGGGATGTACCTGGTGTGCAAGGCCATCCACGAGCGGACCGACATCCGGGTGCTCCTCACCGGCGAGATCTCCGACGAGCTCTTCGGCTACAAGTACACCGACTTCGCCCCCTCCGCCGCCGAGTTCCAGGCGGAGAGCCGGAAGCGGGTCCGGGAGCTCCATATGTACGACGTGCTCCGGGCCGACCGGTGCATCTCCGTAAACTCCCTGGAGGCCCGGGTACCCTTCGGGGATCTGGATTTTGTGAAGTACGTCATGAGCATCGACCCGGAGCTGAAGATGAACAAATACAACATGGGCAAGTACCTCCTCCGCCACGCCTTCGAGGCCGACGAGATCCTGCCCGGCCAGATTTTGTGGCGTCAGAAGGCCGCCTTCTCCGACGCGGTGGGCCACTCCATGGTGGACGACCTGAAGGAGTACGCCGCCTCGCTGTACACCGACGGGGAGTTTGAGGAAAAACGCCAAAAATACGCCTACCGCGCCCCCTTCACCAAGGAGAGCCTGCTCTACCGGGAGATCTTCGAGAAGTACTACCCCGGCCAGGCTGAGATGATCGCCGACTTCTGGATGCCCAACAGCTCCTGGCCCGGCTGCGCCGTCAACGACCCCAGCGCCCGCGTCCTGTCCAACTACGGCGCCAGCGGGGAATGACAGCCGCCGCCAGGTAAATCGAACAACATTTAGCACAATTTAACGGTTGTCAACCTCCTCCCGAGGTGGTATTCTGGACAAGGTCCCTTTGAATAGACCGAAGCGCCCGGATCGGCGCGGAGGTCTGTTCGAGATCCATTCAAACGAGGAGGGAATTTCATGAAAAAACATCTGATTTGCGTCTTGCTGACGCTGGCACTGGCGATGTCCGCCGCCTCGCCCGCCCTGGCGGCCACTTTCTCCGACGTGCCGGAGGACGACTGGAGCTGTGCGTTCGTGGAGGAGGCCGTCCAAAAAGGGCTCATCAAGGGCAAGGGCGGCGGCATCTTCGACCCCGAGGGCACGGTCACCTGGGCGGAGTTCGCCGCCATGACGGCGCGGCTCCTGTACCCGGAGGAGGCCGCCGCCCTGCCGGAAACGGTCCCCTGGTATCGGGGCGCCCTGGACCTTCTGCGGGAGAAGGGCGTCTCCGGCGGGGTGAGCGCCGGAAACGGATGCCGGTACGACGGCTTTGAGACGCCGGAGAAGCCCATGATCCGGGCGGAGATGGCCTCGTTCATCGTAAACGCCCTCTCCGCCTCGGGCTTCGAGCTGCCCGCGCGCGGGGAGACCGGCTCCGTCCGGCTCCCGGACCTGTTCGGGACGTTGCTGTTCGACCTGGACGCCATCCGTTGCGTCTATGCCCTGGGCATCATCAACGGCACAGGGGACGGGAGCTTCAACGGGTTCGGCTCCATGACCCGCGCCCAGGCCGCCAAGGTCCTCATCATGATGAGCCGCCTCTGCAAGCCCGCCGCGCCGGACACGCCCGACATCCCGGATACGCCGGATACCCCGGACACCCCGGACACCCCGGACACGCCGGACACCCCGGATACCCCGGACACGCCGGACATCCCGGACACGCCGGATACGCCGGACACCCCCGACGCCCTGACGCCGGAGGGTGTGTACAGCGCGATGATCGCCATGAAGGAGCGGTACCCCGAGGGTATGCGCTGGACCAACGCCAACTCCTACGTCTGGCACGCGCTCCCCAACACCAGATACACCGGCATGGGCTGTGTGGCCTTCGCCTTCATCCTCTCCGACGCCGCTTTCGGCGACCTCCCCGCCCGGAAGGTGACCCCCGTCCGCTTTGAGGACGTGCGCGTGGGCGACATCCTGAGGATCAACAACGACACCCACTCCGTCATCGTACTGGAGAAGCGTGAAAACTCCGTCGTCATCGCCGAGGGCAACTACAACAGCTCTGTCCACTGGGGCCGGGAGCTGTCCCGAAGCGCGGTGAACAGCGCGGACTATATGTACACAAGATGGCCTGAGTGATTAGAACATACAGGTACGAAGACAGCTTCCGGCGAATCGGAGGCTGTCTATTTTCACCTGGAGTGCGTGTCAGCAGAGCTTATATCCCGCCGGGATGCCGTCGTCCAGCATGAGAAGGTGGAGCTTCTCCTTCCCTTCTTCCTCGCGGACGGCGGAGATCAGCATACCGTTGGACTCAAGGCCCATCATCTTCCGTGCGGGCAGGTTGAGGATGGCCACAACGGTCTTGCCGACCAGGTCCTCGGGCTTGTAGAACTTGGCGATGCCGGACAAAATCTGCCGGGGGACGCCGGAGCCGTCGTCCAGGGAGAACCGGAGGAGCCGGTCGGACTTCTTCACCGGCTCGCAGGCCAGCACCTTGCAGACCCGCATATCGCATTTGGCGAACTCGTCAATCGTCACGTCGGGCAGCACCGGGTCGCTGACGGGGGCGGGATTTTTGGCGGCGTAGAACTCCTCGATCTCCTTTGCCTTCTTCTGGGGGTCGATGCGGGCGAAGAGGATCTCGGGCTTGCCGATCTTATGTCCCTCGGGGATGGCGCCGAAGGAGGTCAGGCTCTCCCAGTCGGACACGGGCAGGGCGAGCTGGGCGAAGATCTTCTCCGCCGTCTCCGGCAGGAAGGGCCGCAGGAGCGTGGCCGAGAAGCGGACGGTCTCCAAAAGGTTGTAGAGCACCGTGGCAAGGCGCGGCTTCGTCTCCTCGCTCCGCCCCAGGACCCAGGGCTGTGTCTCGTCCACGTACTTGTTGGCGCGGCGGAGGAGCGTGAAGATCTCGTCGATGGCGTCCGCCACATGGAGGGTGTTCATCTTCTCCTGGCACCGCCTGGGCGTCGCCAGCGCCAGCTCGACGAGCTCCGCGTCCACCGGCTCTAAGGTGTTGTTGGGACCCACAACGCCGTCAAAATACTTGTTCTGCATGGAGACCGTGCGGTTCACCAGGTTCCCCAGGATGTTGGCAAGGTCTGAGTTGACGCGCTCGATGATCAGATCGTGGCTCATGGTTCCGTCGGAGGCGAAGGGCATCTCGTGGAGCACGTAGTAGCGGATGGCGTCCACACCGTAGAGGTCCACCAGGTCGTCGGCGTACAGCACGTTGCCCCTGGATTTCGACATCTTCCCGTCGCTCATGAGAAGCCAGGGGTGGCCGAAGACCTGGCGGGGCAGAGGCTGGCCGATGGACATGAGGAACGCGGGCCAGTAGAGAGTGTGGAATCGCAGAATGTCCTTGCCGATGAGGTGCACGTCTGCGGGCCAGTACTTTTTGTACTTCTCGCCGCACTCGGCCCCGTTGACCTCCAGCCCCGGGAAGGTGGCGTAGTTGAACAGGGCGTCCAGCCACACGTAGACCACGTGCCTGGGGTCGGACCGGACCGGGATGCCCCAGGAGAAGCTGGTCCGGGAGACGCACAGGTCCTGAAGGCCGGGCTTCAGGAAGTTGTTGATCATCTCGTTTCGCCGGGCCTCCGGCTGGATGAAGTCCGGGTGCTCCTCGATGTACTTCCGCAGAGGCTCGGTGTACCTGGAAAGGCGGAAGAAGTACGCCTCCTCCTCGGCCCACTTGACCTCCCGGCCGCAGTCGGGGCACTTGTGGTCCGCAAGCTGGCTCTCGGTCCAGAAGGACTCGCAGGGGGTGCAGTACCAGCCCTCGTACTTGGACTTGTAGATGTCGCCGCTTGCCAGCATCTTCTCGAAGATGTCCTGGATCTTCCGCTCGTGCTCCGGGTCCGTGGTGCGCACGAACCGGTCGTAGCTGGTGTTCATGAGATCCCAGATGCGCTTAATCTCCCCGGCGGTGCCGTCCACGAAGGCCTGGGGCGTCACCCCGGCGGCCTCGGCCTTCTCCTGGATCTTCTGCCCGTGCTCGTCGGTGCCGGTCTGGAAGTACACGTCATAGCCCTCCATTCGCTTGAAGCGGCAGATGGCGTCGGCTAAAACGATCTCGTATGTGTTGCCGATGTGGGGCTTGCCGGACGCGTAGGCGATGGCGGTGGACAGATAAAAGGGTCCCTTTGACATATTGTGTACCTCCTGAAAATTTGGTTTGTTGTACCGTGTAAATCAATTATACCATTGCCGCCGGAAAAATCAAGTGACCGGCGGTTTGAAGTCACATCAGATATTTCCCTATGAGCGGGATCTTCCGGAAAAGCCACGCCGCGGCCACAGAGAGGGCGAAGCCCGCCAGCGTCATGGCGGGGACGGCCAGGAGGGGCTCGAAGGCCAGGGGGCCCATCCCCAGCTTCATCAACACCTCGTCCAGGAAAAAGGGGTGCAGCAGATACACCCCCAGCGTCAGGGGGGACAGCGCCGCCATCAGCCTGTCCAACTTCCGGCCGTTTGCGTTGTATTTGAACCACACGAAAACCCCCACGCTCTCCATCACCGTGGTGAAGCTGAGATTTTCGTAGAAATAGGTCCTCTGCTCCCCCAAAAGGAAGGAGAAGACCACGGTCAGCACAGCGGTGAGGACAAATCCCGCGGCCCCCGTGATGTAGATGGCGCGCCGCTGCTTTTTCGTAAAGTCCGTCTCCGCCAGGTACCGCCCCAGGACGAAGTACACGATCTCGCTGGAGGGGAAGCCCAGCTTCATGTCGAAGGGCTTGCCCAGAAGCAGGGCGATGAGCTGGGTCTTGTTGTTCTCCCCGTAGTACTCGTTCAGGAAGGTCACGGCGATGGGCAGGATGGAGGTGATCACCACGGTGAGCCCGAAGAGGCAGATCACCGCCTCGCGGCTCTTGGCGATCTGGCGCAGAAAGGGCACGCACAGATAGCCGCCCACCAGCACCGGCAGGAACCACATCTGATAGTGGCCCTCGATGGTCCGGTACACGATGGATGTGGGGGTCCCGCCCTCCAAAAGCGAGTAGAACATGGACCAGACGAAGTAGATCGCAACCATCCGGGGCACGTATCTCGTGTAGATTCTCCTGGTGGAGGGCCGTCCGCCCAGAAACAGCGCGCCGCTGATCATGAAAAATACGGGCACGGACCAGCGGGTCACGCTGTCAAACAGGTTCAGCACCTGCCAGCCGTAGGTGTCGATCTTGACGGAATACCATTTCTTGGCGCACACATGGATCATGACCACCATGAACGCCCCCAGGACCCTCAGATAGTCGAAGTACGCCACGTGCTCCCGGGGCTGTCCGCCGGGAGCGTCCGGGAGGACCTGTCCGCTCATGCCATCCTGTCTCCCATGGGCTTGCCGCCCAGGATATGGAAATGCAGGTGATGGACCGTCTGTCCGGCGTCGTCGCCGCAGTTGGAGACGACCCGGTACCCGCCGGTCAGCCCCTCGTCCCGGGCGATTTTTGCAATGACGGAGGTCATGTGTCCCACCAGGGCCTCGGTGCTCCCGTTAAGCTCGGCGAAGGAGGGGATATGGGTCTTGGGGATCACCAGGATATGGGTGGGGGCCTGGGGGTTGATGTCGCGGAAGGCATAGCAATAGTCGTCGTCGTAGACTTTTTTGGAGGGAATGATCCCCTCGACGATCTTGCAGAAGAGACAGTCGGGCATTTTTGAAAGCTCCTTTCAAAGTTTTGCTCCCGGGACGGGGGGAGGGGTTATATCGGGTTCCGTCCGAAGGGACGGAGGAGGGGATCTTCTTTTCTCTCTTTTGTTCCGTGGGCGGTGTGCCCACTGCACAAAAGAGAGAAAAGAAGCAAAAGAGAGAAAAGGCGGTTTTGGGGCTGGCGGTGGTCCGGGGTTGGCGCTTCGTAACGCGGGTCGGCTTCCGCGTCCCGTGTCGGTACGTCTGGGTGGAACCATATCCGCGCGGTCCGTAGACCTAATTGGTTCCAGCATCAACTTCGCTTGGCCGCTTACGCTGGAGGGGGTCGATAGCTGGGCGGCTCTGTTTGGGGCCGCGCTTGGTGGGCGGGGGTTGTGGGGCCCGTTCTGGGGCATAGCGGTTATCCGGGGTGGCTCGTCGCTCGTTTTAAAAAGGTTTTTCAAAATATCTTTCCTTCGGAAATTCATTTTGAAAAGACACGGGAATGGCGGCGGTGGCAGTCGTGTCGGGCCGTGTCAGGAAGTCAGGG
>CANQKZ010000055.1 GCA_947624585.1 uncultured Oscillospiraceae bacterium
TAGGGGATACCGTTTCGCTCGAAGAGGTCGATAAGCGGCAGGGCGCTGTCGTTGTTGCGGTAGAGGATCGCCGTCTCCTTCTGAACATTCCGGGCCTCATGGAAGAGGAAATCAAACTGGGCCTTGCGCGTCAGAGCGGAGATCATTTTGACGGCGTCCCCGCTCGCTCTGGTGGGGCGGATCGTCTTGTCCCGGCGGAATTTGCTCCTGGAAACGAAGGCGTTGGCCAGAGTGACGATCTCCGGCGTGGAGCGGAAGTTGTCCTCGATAAACAAGATCCTTGCGCCCGGATGATCCTCCTCAAAGCGCATCAGCGCGTCCGGATAGGCCGCCCGGAAACCATAGATGGACTGGTCCTCGTCGCCGACCATAAAGAGATTTTCGCTTTTGGACGCCAGGAGCTTTATGATTTCATGTTGAATTTTCGAGGTGTCCTGGGCCTCGTCCACGCAGATATATTTGAACGTGTTCTGGAAATGCTCCAAAAGCGACGGGACTTTTTCAAGAAAGAGCAGCGCGTAGACCATCTGGTCGTCGAAGTCCATGAGCCTCCTGCTTTTAAGAAACGCGCAGTAACGGGAGTAGATCTCAGGAAACTCCTCTACGCCCGCGTCCACATTACTGATCTCATCGCTGGTGAGCATCATATTTTTGACGTAAGTGATGGCGGTCCTGATGTCCTTAACGATGCTCTGGGGAGCGTATTTTTCACCTGTCACATCGCAGTAAATCTGGCCTACGATTTTGCTGAGCTCGCCCTCGTCGTCCAAAAGCCGGAAGGCCGTATCTTTCCCGTGATTTTTCTCATAATAGCGGATGATCTGCGCCGAGACGCCATTGATGGTGCGAAACTCCATTCTGTCAGCAAGATCCTGACCGAAGAGCCCGCCAAACCGCTGCCTCATCTCCTGGGTGGCGGCTACGGTGTAGGTCATGGTCAGGATGCTCTCAGGTTCTACTCCCAGGCAGCACGTCATATACCCCAGCCGCGCCACGAGCACTGTGGTCTTACCGCTTCCCGGAACGGCCAACAGCAGTACGGGCCCATCGACCGCCCTCACGGCCTCGAACTGGGAGGGGGTGAAATGCTTTAAATATTGTTCCTGAAAATCATCGTAATCCATAACACCCATAGTCGTCACGTCCGCATCTAGTTTTATACCATTATACCGTGGATTTTGAGAAACATCAACCGTATTGAGAAGCAGAACGGACATTGTTTGTTGAAATCACCAGAAATATAGGGTATAATATTGGAAAACCACGGGAAAAGAGGCGGCTCTATGCACCATATCACTTACAACAAGCTGGTCCGTGACCGTATTCCGGAGATCATTGAGGGCTCCGGGAAAAGCTGCGTTGTGGAGTTGCTGGATGATGATGACTACCTCCGCGCCATCGACGCCAAGCTGGACGAGGAGCTGGCGGAGTATCATAAGGAGCAGAACATCGAGGAGCTGGCCGACCTTCTGGAGGTCATCCGCGCCGCCGCTGTGGCCCGCGGGTATACGGTTGAGGACCTGGAGCGGGTGCGGGCGGAGAAGGCCGCCAAGCGGGGCGGGTTTGAGAAAAAGCTGTTCCTGAGAGAGGTCATTGAGAAGTGAGGTGCCGTTATGTCGGAATACCGTGCTATTTCGGGGAGCCCCGCCGAGGACGAGTTTATCGAGCTTTTCTGCGACACCTTCGGGGCGGAGAAGGCGGGGTACCTCTACACGCAGTACCCCTTTTTCGACATCTACCAGAACAGCCGGTACGCGGACTTCCTCCTGGAGAGCGGGGAACGGAAAATCGCCATCGAGATCGACGATGAGGCGTCCCACAACCGGCAGCTGGTGGCCTCCGGGAAGTTCTACGACGACCTTCTGAAGCAAAACAGCATGGTCTATCTGGGCTGGGACGTGTACCGGTGGGCGGTGCGGCAGATTCGGCATCAGCCGGACGCCGTAAAGGACGAGTTGCGGGTATTTCTGGGCAGTGATCCGCATTTTAAAGAGATTGAGGACTACCTGCCCACTCAGCGCGGCAAGGCCATCAGCGGGGACAAGCTGGAGCTCAAGGAGCATCAGAAGGAGGCGCTGGCCTCCCTCCGGCAGATGCGGGAAAACCATGAGACGATAGCCCTTTTGTACCACGCCACGGGTACCGGCAAGACGGTGACGGCGGTGACGGACGCCAAGAGCTGCGGCGGGCGCACCCTCTTCCTGGGCCACACCCAGGAGCTGGTGGAGCAGGCGGCGGTGACCTTTGAGGAGCTCTGGCCGGAAGCGACTGTGGGCCGATTCGTGGAGGGACGCCATGAGTGCAGTACTCACGTGGTCTGCGGTAGCGTCCAGAGCGTTGCGCTCCATCTTGAGCTTTTCAAAGACAACGATTTTGACTACCTCATCGTGGACGAGGCGCACCACGCCTCCGCCGATACATATCAGAAAATATTGGCCTATTTCAAACCAAAATTCACCCTTGGCCTCACCGCCACGCCGGAGCGAGCGGACGACAGGAGCATCTTAGAGATTTTCAAAAATACCGCCCATAAGCTGGACATCCAGACGGCAGTGCAGATCGGGGAGCTGGTGCCCATCCGGTGCATCCGCATCCACACGAATATCGACCTGACGAAGGTGCGCTTCAACAGCGTTCAGTATAACATCCGGGACCTGGAGAGCAAGATCTACGTCCCGGAGCGCAATCGGCTCATCGTGGACACGTGGCTCCAGTACGCGCGCGGCCGCCGCACGGTGGTGTTCTGCGCCTCGGTGAAACACGCGGAGCAGATCGCGGAGATTTTCCGGGAGAACGGCGTCTCCGCCGCGGCTGTGTCCGGCGGGATGAAGCAGTCGGAGCGGCGGGAGTTCCAGGACCGGTTCGTAAGCCGTGAAATTGAAGTCCTGTGCGCCTGCGACCTGCTCAACGAGGGCTGGGACTGCCCGGAAATTGAAGTGCTTTTCATGGCCCGGCCCACCATGTCCAAGGTGCTGTACACCCAGCAGCTTGGGCGCGGGATGCGGCTTTTTGAGGGCAAGGAGAGCTTGATGGTGTTCGATTTCGTGGACAACGCCAGCCTTTACAACACGCCCTATTCGCTCCACCGGCTGTTCAGGCTCCGGGATTACCGCCCCGGCGCTTTGGTGGAGGCTCCTGCGGAACGGAAAGCGGCGGAGGCGGAGCTTTACGCCAAGGGCGAAAAGCCGGAGGCTCTCATCGACTGGCCCGTGGACGCCACGGATTACGAGCTGGTGGACCTTTTCAACTGGCAGGACGAGGCGGTGGGGATGATTTCGCAGATGGAGTTCGTGCGCCGGGTGAACGTCCAGAGCGAAACGATTGAGAGCTACGTCCGCGAGGGCAAGCTGGTGCCGGATTTGGTGGTCCCCATGAGCGAGCACCGGCAATTTAAGTATTTCAAAGAGGAAACGCTTCAAAAATACGCAGATCAGTACGGCTGGACGCTCATCAACGACTTAAACCGCAAGGACATGTTTATGGACATGGTCCGCCAGATGGACATGAGCTATTCCTACAAGCCCGTCCTCATCAAGGCAATTTTGAAATATGCCGACGGCAGGGGAAGGGTGAAGCTGGAGGATATAGTCAATTATTTCCGCGACTACTACGAGTCCCGCCGTTCCGCCGGCTTGACAGTCGAGAAACCCAACAGCATCTTCGCCAAGGGCGGCTACACCGACAAGGATGCCCAGCGCAACATTCTCTCCAATCCATTCAAACGCTTCGAGGACATGCAAATGCTCCGCCACACCAAGACACTAGGCATTATCCAAGTGGACGAAGCCGTGTGGAAACGGCTGACGGAGGAGGAGAAGCGGGAGATTGAGGAAATGTGCGACGAGAAGCTGGGGGAGTATTATGGGAGAATAAAAGGAAACTGTAAGGACAAATAAAAAGAATTTTTCGAGTGGAATTTATTATTTTTGAACTATAATCTTATTGTTCAATGTTGTAGAAAATGGGGTTGAAACATGTTATAATATAATTTAATAATAAATAGAAAAAGTATACTGATAAGCTCGGAACGGACTATATAATTATGGACTTAATGATTAATTGCTGAAGCGATTGTCGATACGAATATATTTATATAGACCAGGCCGCTATACCATAAAATCCAAGGAACGGAGAAACCAGTTATGGCTCATAAAAAGACTGCAGATCAGATTTCATATAATATGAGTCGGGTAAAAAATAAACACACTTCAATTGAGGAAAAATTGGAAAGTGAACTTGTTCGGCGCGGTTTGACCACTTTTGTAAAAAACCGGAAGGGAATCCCCGGAAGACCGGATTTTGCTTTTCCTGCCCGGAAAATTGCCGTTTTTTGTGACGGAGATTTTTGGCACGGTTATAACTGGAAGGTATCAAAAGAAACTATTCATAGTAATCGGGACTTTTGGATTCCGAAAATTGAAAAAAATATAGCCCGAGATACAAGGGTAAACGCGGCTTTGGAAGAGCAGGGATGGCATATATTCCGCTTTTGGGGCCATGATATTAAGAAAAACCTATCTCAATGTGCCGATATGGTTGAGGCTGCATTGAGAATTGTCCCTGAACAACCATATCGCACGATTGATTTATGTGCAGGAATAGGCGGTATACGCAGAGGATTTGAACTGACGGGTTGGTTTCAAAATGTATTGTCTGCAGAAGTAGATAAGTACGCATGTAAAACCTATCAGCATTTGTTTAGAGAAAATCCTTATAACGACTTAACTACAGATGATTTTAAGGCACTAGTGGCTGCAACGCAATATGAAGTGTTATTGGCCGGCTTCCCCTGTCAGACTTTCAGCAGGGTTGGAAAAGAAGAAGGATTTGAAAATGAACTGAAGGGTCAGATTTTTTTCCATATTGCCGAAATAATGCGGGAAACCCGGCCAATGGCGTTTCTGCTTGAAAATGTAGATCGGCTTGTAACCCATAACGACGGAAAAACATTCCGCGTTATATTGGATACGCTTGTAAATCAACTTGGGTATCATGTGGTTGGTGTAGAGAAGTCGGATGCAGGAGAACTCTTATATGACCCCAAACAGTTTATTAGGAATTCCAGGGATTTCGGAATGCCCCAAAATCGGCCTCGGACGTACATTATAGGTTTTGATACGGAAAGATTTCCGGTTGAAAAGCTAAAACTGTTACCGAAGGAATTGCCGCTACGCTGTGATAATCATCTGTATGAAGACCTTAATGATTTGCTGGATGAAGACGTAGAGGCAAAATACTATATGGCCTCCGGGTACTTTGAAACTCTGGTAAAGCACAGAGCGCGTCAGGAAAAGAAGGGCTATGGATTTGGATACCGAATTGTCAATGCCCCATCCATTGAACATCCGGTTGCGAATACTCTTCTGGCAACAGGAGGATCCGGGCGTGAACGGAACCTGATTTATGATCCTAGGGAAGGTATTGCCGGACTGATGATTCCGGGGAAGAAGACTCCGCTCAACGATAAAGGCATTAGGGTTATGACGCCGGCGGAATGGGGTAAGCTACAGGGATTTATTAACTACGCATTTATTGAAGAAGATGGGACTGACCGCTTTTCATTCCCGGATGATGTTCCTAACGTGCAAAGGTATAAACAGTTTGGAAATTCGGTGACAATCCCCGTAATCAGAGAGATGGCATTATTCATAGTGAATTGCATAAATCAGCTTAGAGCGTGAGGAGTGAAGACGATGGCGGACGAAAGAATAGCGCATGCTATTGTGGAAAAATGTGACTTCCTCTATGACGATGCACTCCTGTCTCAAGAGATGGTTATTAAAAAATACCTGACTTTTTTTGCGCGACAATTCGACTCGACAGAACGGATCGTAAGTTTTGCCTTTCATACCGGATCCATGTGCTTTGATGTTGTTTCAATAGCTGCGCTGATGATTGGCTGTTTGGCCTACGAGTTTCCCACCAACGATGAAATTCTTGCAGGGCTCGAATTGGGAGATATGGTTTTGTATAAGGGGGAAAGATATCATTGGGGTGGCATACATAACAACGACAAAGCTATCCCAAGCAGGCCCAAGGGCAATTATATGGCTTTATTCCAAGACGCTAAAGGAAAGAACGGCTCATCTTCGTCTTATGTTCCATATGAGAGGAACAAACATTTGATTAAACCTTATTTCGGCACATCTTCGGTAACCGATGGGCGGGGGATTCGTCGGGTAAAGACAAATAGGTCGGATTTTATTTCTTCAATTTTGGACATCCCCGTGGAGGAGGTGCCGTCAGCATTAGATCTTTCGGTTGTCGTTGTATCGGACAAAAGTGAATTTATCGAAATTATTAATCATCTGAAAATCCGATATGACGGAGAAAAGACAGTAGAAATGACGGACGTTGTTCCGGTAGCATACTACACGGGAACAGGGGAGCAAATCCAAATCGGAAATAACACGGCTAAGGCAGAACCGGTTATTAAAGTAACAAGCAGAATTTCCGCAGCAAGGGATCTGGTTTTGGACAAGCACGGAAATAAAGTTGTGGGATTAATGGTACTTGATACCGGTACCTCAACGGCAAATTTAGCAGGGTTAAATGACCTACTTAGAAGAAAATCTTTGAAATTTGCTTATGTCTCCGCTCCATATAACCACGAATTATGTGAGCTTGCGATGGAAAGGTATGAATCGGCTAATATTTTCGCATGTACGAAGGAAGTTCTTTCGAAGGCCCATCAAAGGGCAACGTTCTCAAATAAGCTGACCAGGGAGCTTCATCAGCAGATAGATAATATATTGACCAACGAAGTACGGTCGGTTATGGTTTCGGGCTGCTGGAATTGGGCTCAATATAAATTAGTTAAAGAAAAGATTTATACAATTAAACAATCGGCCTGGGCAGGAGAGGAAAGAGACAATTTTATTTTATCATCGATGGCACTGATCAATCTTTTTAGCTCTGCGTTTTTTACTATGAGCCAGATGGAAAATGAGATCGGTTCCGGAAAAATCAATCTTTCCGTTATTTCACCGGAAGCAAGAATTACGGAGTTGATGGAGATAGCCACAAAAACGGTATCCGAATCCATTAAAAAACAATGTTACGATATCGCAACTACACTTTTAGAAACATATACCTCCCTACATGATAATAGCCCAAAAGGAACGGCGCTGTTTCAGTTTTTGCGGGATCATAGAGACAAAAAAATAGCCGTTGTTGTCCCTAAAGCGTATTATGTGGAAATCTTCGATAATATTTTCCGAAAAGAATACGAGAATGTAATCTGCGTCACTGCAAATCGGTTTGACAAAAGCGAACAATATGACATAATCGTCGCTACCGGTGATTATACAGGCAAAAGATTTAACGCTATACAATGCTATTCCGCTCCGAAAATAATTGTATTTCTATACGATTACGAGGAAAAGACATTCTCATATAAAAAAAGAAACGCAATAAAATCCGAGCGGAAATTGGATGCGAGAATTAAAGGCCTTACATACGAGGATACTGAAAAGGGCGCCGAAACTTCGGAAACCGATACTGTAGAGGTAGATGAAAGTACATGGCGCGAATTTTCCGACCTGGATGAGTTCGTGGATACGATGGGCTCATTTGACGTCCGCAAATTGAGCGCAATGAACGGAGGAAGCGGTGATTACACCGGTACTGCCGAGGTAAAGTATGTCGGAACTTTCACTACAGGGGAGCAAATACTTTTTTCCAAATTCTATTCCGCGGTTGTTTTGAATCAAGAAGTCGGCACAGTCGTTGAAAAGAATCCGGATAAGCTTTTACCGGGTGATATCTTGGTGTTTACCAAGAGGAATGACTATACCAGTAATATTGTCGACCAGATTTTTGAGCAATTGTTACGTGAAAAGAAGTTGAGCTCCGATGTTTTGGACGCTGCCGAAAAAGCGTTCTATTGGAAGGCCGCCTTGAAGGAATATAAAGATTCCAACGACCTTTCATATAAAGCGGTAACAGAGGCACTGCGAAAGTACGGTAGCTCTCTTCAAGAGGTTTCAATCAGACAGTGGCTTATTGAAGAAAGTCATATTATTGGACCGCGAGATTTAAATACCATGAAGATAATAGCCGAAGTTACCCAGGACCCCTACATTCTGAGTGATCCTAATGCCTATCATGAGGCATGCCGTATTGTTCGACATTACAGGCGTGAAATACTTTCACTTATTGCTAAGGCTATTAACGACAAATTGAGCAATAAACCGCCTGCCCATGGTAGCGCGTTTGAAGTGGTATATGAAAATGTGGAAAAGCTTTCGGAAACCATGGAGCTTGAGAACGTTTTTGAATTGGATGAAGTAGCCGTAGTGAACAGCGGAATAGTAAATCGGCCGATTTCCGAAACGGAGGTGTTATTGTGAATAACCGGGAAATACGTGAGAAGCTTATTTCTGCGCGTGATGAGTATATCGAACAGATTAAATCCGAACTAATGGGGCCGGGGTCCGAGTTCTGCGTTCCTGATGCGGAACATGAACTTATTTCGAGCAATCCTTTAAGCAGATATTCTGTAGGTATTCTTTTCCCGCAGGGTGACAAAGTTGAGCAGGATAATGATGAGACAGTCGCTATTGATGAGGAAGCGACCGGGGATGGGGAAGAGCCTTTAGAGGACCCGGTCGAAGAACAGGAGCCTACAGACAAAAGCAGGGACAGAAGCCTTCAATTCGACGAAACGGCCGACGAAAATCTTGATGAAGAAATCGGTATGGCCTCTCAATACAAGCCTTCTTCAATGGGGGTTACGTTCCTAATTAAGGGCAGACCGAATGAAGTACACTGCAATGTCTCGTTTGCTACTTACAGAAACGCTTTATTACCGGATTGCATCGTTCCGTATGACCCGGAAAACAGTGAAACCTACTCTGTCCCGTCGGAATTGGCTCATATAATGGAATATGATAAAGAGGCCAAGGGTTTTAAGCTCCGTCGTAAAGTTACACCGAAAGAACTCCATGATATTTTTGAGCGAGATACGATTCCGGAAAATGAATTCTCCGTTCTGAAAAACAGCGTTTATAGGCTTAATGATTTCCTCAACGTCGGATATGTCCGAGAACCGCATGTTCTGGAAGATGTGAAAATCACTTTTGGAGAGTCCGACTATGCAGACAACGAAGAAACGTCATCTCTGGATGGAACAAGCGCAAAACTTGTTGCTCTACGGACAACCGTTGACGAGGAGAACAAGATATATGCTCTGACGGTTATGCTTGTTAACGGGATTGAAAGCACGCCTGCAAAAGCAAATCAGTGCATTTTTCAGTCGAGGATAGAAGTTTCTTCTGACAATAACGAATTTGTTTTCATAGAGAGCGATCCTAATCCGGACTTAGAGACTATGGACTCCGAAGAAAAATCGCTGGAACTTCTATATCGGCATAAAAAAATTTATGCGACCGGATTGGGCACCTCTGCTGATTGGAAAATTGAGAGTACCGGTGCGGGAAAACTTTGGACGGAATTTTTCCCCATAAAAGAAATCCCGTCCATGAGCTTTTCCCTCCCTCATAACGACCTGATTAGCGATGATGAGCTGTCGATGAAGTACCTCTCGGATTTGGATTCATCAAGTCGGGATACAAAGCTTCAATCCATGACAAGATTGGTCGACCTATATTCCGCATGGATAAACGATTTGGAAGCAACGGCCGTTACTTTGGATAAACGATATGAGTCCGCAGCTACCAAAAATATTTCGTCCTGTAAGAAGGCGGCAGAAAGAATGTATGCCGGAATCAAAACCTTACGGGAAAATGATACAGCATACCATGCTTTCTTACTTGCTAATCGTGCGATGTTTATGCAACGCATTCATATTCAAAAGCAGTCGGAGATGTCAAAACAAAACGCAGACAGGTATCCCGATGATGAAGAAATATCGGAATGGCTTCAGTCACTGGATTACTCCGAAGAAAATGACGGCAATTGTAGGTGGAGACCCTTCCAAATTGCCTTCCTTTTGATGGATGTTAATTCCATTGTTTATGATAACAGTGAGGACCGCTCCGTTGTTGACCTTATCTGGTTTCCTACAGGCGGCGGTAAAACCGAAGCGTATCTGGGCCTTACGGCATTTACGATTTTCTACAGAAAATTAAAGTATCCTGGACAAGCTAACGGTACTGCGGTTATGATGAGATATACTCTCAGATTGTTGGCGGCTCAGCAGTTTACAAGAGCCGCAACATTAATATGCGCCTGCGAGTATATAAGACAGGACTGCCTCCTGAAGAAGCATAAGTATCCGACCTACCCCCTTGGCAAAAGTCCTATTACAATCGGACTATGGATCGGCGGGAATCATATCCCCAATAAGAATACCGGTAGTAATAGTAACAGTGCGGAGTACCATTTGAAGAAACTGCAAGACGTGAGCCATGCATACGCCGTCCGAAACGAAAAGGAACGGCACAATAAGTTTCAGGTTCTTAAATGCCCATGGTGCGGAACAAAACTTGTAAGAGACGATTTGAACGGGAAGCTTGTTGGAGAATGGGGATACAGTATGGGCAATGGAAATCATTTTTTCATGTTCTGTCCTCATGAAGACTGCGACTTTACAAAGCGCCTCCCTATTCAAATTATTGATGAGGAATTATATTCCGCACCCCCGACATTGCTTTTCGGAACGGTAGACAAATTCGCAATGATGGCTTGGGACGGTCGCGTTGGATCGTTCTTCGGCTTACATACGGATAATCGCGCTCCTGAGCTGATTATTCAGGACGAGTTGCACCTGATATCAGGAGCGCTTGGCACAATGGTTGGTCTGTATGAAACCGCTGTTGACGGATTGGCCGGAATGAAGGGAGTGAAGCCGAAGGTAATTGCATCGACCGCTACGATTAGACGGGCGAAAGAGCAATGTTCCGTGCTATATAACCGCGAGGTCGTTCAATTCCCAGCGCCAGGTCTTGATGCGGAAGATTCTTTCTTTGCGAAAGAAGATGCGATTGACTATGCATCCGGGAAGTTCGGCAGAAAATATGTCGGTATTATGCCTTCCGGACGCACGAAGGCCATGACTGAAATTCGATCAATGGCAGCCTTGTTGCAAAAAGCACATACCATGGACCTGCCCGATGCGGTAAAGGACAAGATTTGGACGTTAACCGTATATTTCAATAGCCTTAAAGATCTTGGTAAAGCATCCACGCTTGTGGATGATGACGTTAAGGACTTCATAATCCGAACCGCAAACAGGATGTTTACAACCAGACGGCCCATTATAAGTCCCGATGAGCTTACCAGCCGTGTTTCAACGACGGAATTAAACGAGACACTTGATAAGCTGGAAAAGATCGAATACTCCAAAGAAAACAAAGACGCCAAAAGATATGCTTCAAATGTACTGCTGGCAACAAATATGATTTCGGTTGGCATCGATGTGGCACGACTTAATGTAATGCTCATGGTTGGGCAGCCGAAACTGACAAGCGAGTATATTCAGGCCTCAAGCCGCGTCGGACGGTCCTATCCCGGTGTCGCATTCGTCCAATATGATGCGACCAAAAGCAGAGACCGTTCACATTATGAGAGGTTTAGGGCGTATCATGATTCTTATTACAGATTTGTCGAGCCAACGGGCGCTACCCCCTTTTCCAAGCCCGCTCGGGAAAGAGCTCTTCATGCCGTAATAACAACGTTAATTAGGCATATGGCATCCTTGACCGAGGATAAAGATGCGGACAATTTTGACTTGGAATATTTTAAGGATGAAATTCAAAAAGTCGAGGCATACGTCATTGACAGAATAAATGGAATCAATACCAGATCGGAATTGGAACTCAAAGACGATATACCTGATGTAAAGGCCGAAATGCAGGAGTTTTTTGAATATTGGCAAGACATGATTAATAGAGCCCATGAAGAGAGCAAGATCCCCGTGTGTTTCGGAAGAAGGTATATGGTTGCGCCACCATCCGACGGCGCCAGGCGATTGCTTAAACAGTATAATTCGCCGGGAAAAGACGATGCAAGGGAAACCCTAACGTCCATGAGGAACGTCGACCTGGCGGTAAAAGGTAAAGTTATTATTTGGGGAGATTGATATGGCGGAAACAATAAAAGATAAAGTTGAACTCGGCCAAGTTACCCATTCCGTTCGGGCGGCTCAGGCGGTTTTGCAATACGGTGTCGGAGCCATGGTCGATTTCCCGGATCAAACGCTTGTGACTGCTGCCCCGGAATATTGGAGCGGTACAAGACGTATTTTCGATGACCGTTTTGCAAAAGCGTTGAATGTGGACTATTTTGCTCTGCCCACGGATATTTCATATGCCAGGTTTCCGGAATGGTACTTTTGCCCGAAGTGCCGTACATTCCAACCTCTTAGTAAGTGGATAACGGAATACAAAAGAAAAGCAAAGGGCAAAGTGCTCGAGTATGATGAGCATATGGTCAACCATATGCAGTGTCCGCAATGTAGGCAGGACTTAGTCGTTGCGCGTATCGTCACGGTTTGTGAGGACGGACACCTAAACGATTTTCCTTGGGTAAAGTGGGTTCATGCCAGATCGAAAAAGCCTGTTTGCAGTAATCCTTCACTGAAATTTAAAACCGGTGCATCCGGAACAGAAGGATTGGAAGGCTTAATCGTAGAATGCTCTTGCGGTGCACGCACTACCCTAAAGGACGCTTTCGATAGTGATATTTTTGAACGTATGGATAAAGAAGACGGTTCTTTGGGATTTACGTGTGAAGGATGTCATCCGTTTAATCACGCTAAAGAATTTTGCGCGAAATACCCGAGAACGGTACAACGGGGAGCTTCCTCCGTCTATTTTCCGGTAACACACAGTTCTCTTGTTATCCCTCCGTATGCTGATAAGCTTAACACTAAGATTGAGCAAAGCACGGCATATGAAGAGTGTATTATTAAAATATCGGACGAAGAAACACTCGAAGAGAAATCGGCGCTTATCAAAAAACGGCTATCAAAATGGGCTAAAACAATAGCGTTGGAGATTGGTGCCCCGCAATCCGATGTTGAAAAAATCCTGATTGGAAAATGGCTTGATTACCCCAAAGAGACGATTGAGGTTACAAGCGTTAAGTATCGCTTTGAAGAGTATATGGCATTAACCGGAGAAATATCTACGGACAGAAGCTCGTTAGGTGACTTTTCAAGGCAGTCTATGCCGATTGCGGAATATGATATTCCACACATAAAGTCTGTTTCTTTGATCGATAAAGTTCGCGTAGTTAATGCCTTAACGGGTTTTTCCAGAATCAATCCAGCGATGAATGAAGAAGATACAGGTTTTGTTTCGATTAAGCGACCGGAGACAAGATGGTATCCTGCTTATGAAGTCCGCGGAGAAGGCATTTTTATAGAATTCAATCAGAATGATATTAATGCCTGGATGGAAGCCAACCCTGATGTCGTTAAGCGAGCAAAGACGCTAAACGATAACTATGCCAATTCTTTCATTGGCAAAAATCATCCTCGGACCGTCTCTCCCAAATTTATTATGCTACATACGGTTGCCCACCTTCTGATTACTCAGCTTAGCTTTGAGTGCGGCTATAGTATTGCTTCATTAAGCGAACGCCTATATTGCTCCGAAGAATCAGACGGTAAAGAAATGGCCGGAATCCTGATTTACACCGCAAGCGGAGATTCCGAAGGAACTCTTGGCGGACTGGTACGACAAGGTCAGTCGGATGCTTTTCCGAGAATTTTTAGAAAAGCCATTAACTCCGCCAAAACCTGTTCAAATGATCCGGTATGTATCATGAGCCATGGACAAGGTCGCGACTCATTAAATCTTGCGGCATGTCACGCTTGCGCTCTGTTACCGGAGACATGCTGTGAGGAAAAAAACGAATTCCTTGACAGAGGGATGATTATCGGGACGTTTGAGAATAAAAAAATCGGCTTCTGGTCGGAATGAATGCACTGGCGCTCTGCGATGTATCGTATGTATATTGATTATTTGCCAAGCAGACTGGCAGCGAGCTTTTACTTAACTATTCATTCCGCTATTATACGCAGAAGTAAACCATGATTGATTAAAACGGAGAAACGTATGAACACTGCATTTGACAAGTATACCGTGACACAGTATTCGGTGAGTTCTATCCTTGGCTATATTGAAGCGGGAGATATCGCCATTCCCGAAATACAGCGCCCGTTTGTTTGGAAGGGCCGTCAAGTACGCGATTTGGTGGATTCCTTGTATAACGGCTATCCCACCGGCTACCTTATCATATGGCAGAACCCGGATGTAAAACTAAAGGATGGTCGAAGCGCTGTAGGGAAAAAGGTCCTGATTGATGGTCAGCAACGCATCACTGCGCTTATGACAGCTATTGCCGGAATTAATATCCTAACAGAGGATTACGAATCAAGAACTATCCGTATAGCGTTTAACCCATTAGCGAACGACGGCGAAGAAAGGTTTGCCGTATCTACTCCGGCTCACTCAAACAGCACTTTCTGGATTCCTGATATCTCCGAGATGTTTAAGCCTACATTTTCAACCAGAAAATTTATTAATAAATACCTTGAGAGAAATCCAAGTGCTGACGAGGACATTGTCGACCAGGCAATTTCTCGACTGCTGGGAATTAAGAGCTGCCAGATTGGAGCAATTCTCCTGGTTCCACAGTTGGACATCAGCGAGGTAACAGAGATTTTCGTGCGCATCAATTCCCAGGGGAAACGCCTCAACGAGGCGGATTTTGCCATGTCCAAGATTGCCGCAGATGAGAGATATGGCGGGAATATGCTCAGGAAAACTATTGATTATTTCTGCCATCTGGCTGTGAAGCCGTCGTTTTATGCCAGTCTCTCGGAGCACGATGTGAGTTTTATGACGAGTGAATTTGCACCTATGCTCGGCTGGCTGAAAGACGACCACGACGATATCTATGATCCCGATTACAACGACATGCTCCGGGTATCTTTCATGCACATGTTTGGCCGGGGCAAGTTGGGGGACCTGGTGAGCCTGCTTTCAGGGCGCGATTTTCTTGACCGGACTTTCAAGGAAGAGATTGCCCAGGACAGCTTTGGAAAGCTGACGGAGGGCGTCAAGAATTTTATGAATAAGTACAACTTTGAGCAATTTGTTCAGGCCATCAAGTCGGCGGGCTTCAAGTCCTCAAAGCTGCTAAATTCCCAGGTGACCTTGGACTTCGCATATACCCTTTTCTTGATTCTCCGGAGGACTGGCGAGATTCCTAAGACTGAAATTAAACGCTACATTAGCAGGTGGTTTGTCCTTTCCACACTGACGAGTCGTTATATTAGCTCTCCCGAATCCCAAATGGACAGGGATCTGCGAAGCATCTCAGAGAAGGGAATAAAGGCATTCCTCGAAGAAATTGAAAGTGCCGAGCTTTCAGACGCGTTCTGGGAGGTTGGACTGGTACAAAATCTTGAGACATCCTCCGCATCCAGCCCGTTCTTGAATACTTACATTGCCGCACAGATGTTCTTTGACGATAAATCGCTCCTTTCAGGCAGTGAAACCGTTATTGATTTGGTTACGGGAGTAGGAGACGTACATCACATCTTCCCCAAGGAGTATCTAAAAAAGAGCGGGGTAACCGATAAATCGAGATACAATCAGGCGGCAAATTACGCCTATCTCGATACCACCGTCAACATCGCCATCGGCAAGCGAGCGCCGAACGACTATTTTTCGGCTGCCCTCGCTCAGTGCGGAACCGGAGAATCGAACGTCGGGACCATTGGTGATGAGAGCGTATTCTGGGAAAACCTTGCGGCAAACTGCATTCCCAAGGAAGTGCTCTCTATGACCGCAGAGGATTACCCCGCATTCCTCCAAAAGCGCAGAGCGTTGATGGCGGCAAAAATTAAGAAATATTATTACAGCCTGTAATTGCGATAACGAAATTCGATCTTTTAAGGTGAAAATATGAACTCTTGTATTACTGTTTTGCTTGCCGACATCACCACCCTGCACTGCGATGCCATCGTCAACGCCGCGAATCGGAGTTTGCTTGGCGGTGGGGGAGTGGACGGGGCGATACACCGGGCGGCGGGAGCGGAGCTTTTAGAGGAATGTCGGACGCTTGGCGGGTGCCGGACGGGGGAGGCGAAAATCACGAAGGGGTACCGGCTGCCGGCGAAATTTGTCATCCACGCTGTGGGGCCGGTGTACAGTGGAGCTCGGGAGGACGCCGTTTTGCTGGCGGACTGCTACCGAAATTCGCTGGATTTGGCGCGGGAGAACGGCGTTCGCACCATTGCCTTCCCGGCCATCTCAACGGGCGTGTACGGATACCCGGTGAGGGAGGCTACAAAGGTCGCCGTGGACACAGTGAAAAAGTGGCTGGCGGATAACTCCGACTACACGATGGAAGTGACCTTCTGTTGCTTTGACGAGCGGACGAGGAAGGTTTACGAGGAGCAGACGGCCCGGATAATCGGGTAGGAGGCCCCTCACGGGGCCGACCTCCCACACCACCGTGCGTACGGTTCCGTACACGGCGGTTCAATC
>CANQKZ010000056.1 GCA_947624585.1 uncultured Oscillospiraceae bacterium
GCATCCGACGCTGAGAAATGGGTCGCGCTGATAAAACAATACTCCCACCCCACAGAGCTGACCGCCGAGCTTCTGAATACTCTGATTGAGAAAATCGTGATTCACGAAGCAACGAAAGACGCGGACGGTACACGGGAACAGGAAATTGAGATTTATTACCGTTTCGTCGGCAAAATTGACTGACGAACGGAAAAATACACGTTCATATCCTTAACTAAGTGAGACGGGCGCGTCCGTCCCCGAGAGCGAAAAGCTCCTGGTCGTCAGCCGGTATTTCAACGTCCCCGTGGACGATCTCATCCGCAAGGACATCCCGCTTCCCGCTGACGACCCGCCCCGGCGGGACTCCCCCGACCGCGCCCCGGTCCGCCGCCCGACCCCCGGAGCACTGGCCGAACTCGTCGTCTGCCTCATCGGCGCCCTGGGACTTCTCGTCTGGGGTCACCACCCTGTCCCCGGCGGCCTCGGAGCGCCTGGACGCCTCCTCCGCCGTCACACTCAACGGCAGCGGCCTGTTCCTAATCCTCTGTGCCGCCGCCCTCGCCATCAGCGCCGTCCTGTTTGTGCGCGGCGTCGGAAAGAAATAGGAGGTCAAAATGAAGAAACTGTCGATCCTCTTCCTCACCCTCGCCATCCTTCTGGCCTGCGTCATGTGCTTTGTGACCGGGTCCAACTACAGCGATATGCTCTGGGGCATCCGCTGCGGCGGTTACAGTGCCCCCGCCTGGGCGGCATTCCTGACCGCCATCCCCTATCTCGCCGGGATCGCCGTATGCCTCGCCCTCTCCGCCATCCTCAAAAAGTGTGCCTGACACCTCCGCGATATGCGGAATATATGCAACATTTGGGGGATTTTTACGTCTATCCAAATGAACATATATTCCGAAAGGAGAGAAACCCCCATGAAAAAGCTCCCCATCGTCATCCTGTCGCTGCCGCTCCTTTTGGCGCTGGCCGGTTGCGGCAAACCGGCCAAAATTGAACCGACCGATCCCTCGCGGCCTATCGAGCCCGTGCCGGAATCAGGAACCGTCACGTTCTACTCGGCACCTACCCCGGAATTTACCCAGCCCGCCTCCTCCGAATCCGTTGATTTGACATCCGACCAGGCGGAAATCCTGAAAAACATCCTCGACAACGTCGCCGGGTGGACCGACGACAACACCGTCAACCGTCTCCCCTTTACCTTCGACGGCGAGTTCCGGCTTGGCAAGGATGGGACTACGTATTACTTCACATACGGCCTTGATCTCCTCTATTACGGCCACTGCTTCGGAATGATCCCGCCGGAGGATATGCGAACCGTCCGATCATTCGCCGGAAAGTAATACTAATATCCAATCGAAAGAAGGCACCGAGCGGCGAGGATTTTTTGCGTCAGACGAGGAAGACTGCGCAGGGAATACTGTATGTATTTCCAAGCAGTCTGACGAAGGATGACGTAAAAAAGGCCATTGTGAATGTCTTGTTTTGATTGGATATTAGTATAAAATCCGCCTGTCCATTTTCCTGGACGGGCGGATTTTTGTGTTGTATGCGATTTTCAGCCAAACCTGATGACGATCCCCACCGTCGCCACCACAAATCCGCCCATGCGGAGGCCCAGGCGCAGATAGCTGGGGTCGATCCTGCCCGCGCGCCGGGGCGTGACGGGGTTTGCCGCGAACAGAGCGCCGGAGATCACCCAGCCGAAATTCTTGAACACCGGCTCCCCCGTGAACCGGGCAAGCCCCACGGCAAGCCCCATCACCAGGACCACCGCGGCCATCTGTTTTCCGAATGTCCACCGGCCCATAGCAAAATCCTCTCCGCCCTCCGCGCCCCGCGAAGGGCAACTCGCCCGTTCCGATCCAGGATATCCCTTATTATCCCCGTTTCCCCGCCTTCTATCCGTCATACTAATATCCAATCGAAAGAAGGCACCGAGCGGCAAGGATTTTTAGCGTCAGACGAGGAAGACGTCGCAGGGAATACTGTATGTATTTCCAAGACGGCTGACAAAGTATGACGCTAAAAAGGCTACGGCGAATATCTTATTTTGATTGGATATTAGTATCAGAAGAACGCCACGCACACGCAGTCCGGGCCCACGTGGGTGCCGATGGTGGCGCCAATGGCGCTGACGGTCAGCGGGTGGCCCTCGTAGAGGTCCGCGTTGTCCTGCATATACTTTCGCAGAATGTCGTCGTTGAGTCCTGTGTATCCGATGGCGTAGGGCATATCGAAATTGACCCCGCCGGTCTTCTCGATGAGCTTTCGCAGAAGGTTGTTTCCGTTCTTGGAGCCTCTTGCCTTACCCACCACTGTGACCGCCCCGTCCACCACGGACACCACGGGCTTGATGGACAGAAGCTCCCCGGCGAAGGCCACCGTGGGCGAGATGCGCCCGCCCTTCTTGAGATACTCCAGCGTGTCCAGCAGCGCCAGCACCCGGACGTCTTTGGCCTTCTCATTGAGGATCCGCCCGATCTCCCGGGCGCTCAGCCCCCGCTCCCGGAGCCTCAGCGCCAGCCGCACCAGCACCTGCTCACCCATGCTCACGTTCCGCGTGTCCGCCACGGCCACCCGGTCCCCGAACTCCTCCGCCGCCATCAGGGCATTCTGATAGGAGCCGGAGAACCCGGACCCGATGACCACGCACACCGCCTCGTCCCCGGCCTCCACAGCCCGGCGAAACGATTCCCCGTAGGTGTAGGGGGAGATCTGGCTTGTGTGGGGCAGCTCGTCCGACTCGATGAGCCGCAGGTAGAACTCCCTGGGCGTCATGGTCACCCCGTCGATGAACTCCTCTTCCCCGAAGGTGATGGTGATGGGCAGCAGCTCCACCCCCAGTTCCTCCGCCTCCCGCCGGGTGAGATCGCACCCGGAATCCGCTATGATACGTACCATCCCGAATTCTCCTGTATATAGTATGAAGTAATCTCTGAAAAAGGTTATGAAAAACTGATGTCGCTGTCCAGAATCACCGCGAACCCATATTCCGGGTGACGCCGCTTCATCTCGTCGATGAGCTCGTCCCGGATCTGCTCCTTGCGGCGGCAGCTGAAATCAATGATGAGGTCAAAGGTCACCAGCGCCCGCCCCGTGTCCACGTAGAACCCGTGCATCTGCAGGACCTCCGGGTACCGCCCGATGAGCTCCCCCAGCTCCGCCTTCATGGCGGAGAACTCCGGGTTTGAGGTGTTGGAGGCATAGATCCCCACCGTCAGCAGGATGCCGAAGCTCTCCGCCACGTCCCAGGAGATGTCGCGGGTCAAGGAGTGAATGTCCCTCGCCGTCATGTCGTCGGGCACCTCCACATGGACCGAGCCGATGATCTTCTCCGGCCCATACCGGTGGAGACTCAGGTCGTATGCCCCCAGGACACCGGGATACCGGCAGATGAACGCCTGGAGCCTGCCCGTAAGCTCGCTGTCCACCCTTGCCCCGATGATCTGCCCCAGGCCGTCCATGAGAAGCTGCGCCCCGGACCTGAGCATCACCAGCGCGATCACCGCGCCCAGCCAGCCCTCGGGGTTGACGTGCCAGATCATGGAGACCGCCGCGCCCACCAGAGTGGACAGGGAGATCAGCGCGTCCATCATGGCGTCGGTCCCCGACCCCATCAGTGCCTCGGAGTTGAGCCGCCTGCCCTGAGCCCTTACATATCTTCCCAGCAGCAGTTTCCCGGCAACGGACACGGCGATGATGACAAGGGACAGGACCGTGTACCTGGCGGATACTGGGCGCACGATCTTTCGCACGGATTCCACCAGCGCCCCGGCCCCGGCCGCCAGGATCACCACCGCCACGGTGACTCCGGTGACATACTCCACCTGCCCGTGCCCGTAAGGGTGATCCTTGTCCGGCTCCTTCCCCGCGATCTTAGTGCCCACGATGGTGATGACGGAGGACAGCACGTCGGTCAGGTTGTTGAGGGCGTCCATAATGACCGCCACCGACCCGGAGGCAAACCCCACCAGCGCCTTGAAGCAGACCAGGATCACATTGACCAGCACCCCGACCAGGCTCACCCGCACAATGGCTTTCCCGCGTTCCAAACCGCCCTTCCCCCTTCAATACTTACAAAAGGATCCTCTCCCGAAGCTCCGAAAGATCCCGCGCCACAAGGATATGAGGATACTCCGCCAGCGTCTCCGCCGGTGTGGTCCCGGTGGTCACCCCGGCAAAGGCCACCCCGGCGCTCCGGGCGCACTGGGCGTCCACAGCGCTGTCTCCAATGTATATGGCCTCCTCCGGCCCGATATGCAGAAGCGTCAGCGCCAACTCCAGCGCCTCCGGGTCCGGCTTCTCCTTCTTTACCATGTCCGACCCCACGATAACGTCCACCAGACCGGAGAGTCCAAACTTCTCCAGGATCCCCCGGACCCGAAAGGCCGCCTTGGTGGTGACGATGGCCGTGCCGATCCCCCGGTCCTTCAGCTCCAGCAAAAGCGGGGCCGTCCCCTCATAGAGGGCGGCGGAGGCAACCATCACCTGGTCCGCCCGGGCCATGAAGACGCGGGAGAACTCCCGCCCCATGTCCTCGTCGCCGCACCCGGTGAGCTCCCTGAGAGAGGCGGGAAGCGACAGCCCAATGGTCCGCCGCATCTCCTCCCGCCCGGCGGGCGGAAACCCCAGCTCCCGCAGTCCACAGCTGAGACAGTCCAAAATCCCCTCGGTGGTGTCCCCCAGAGTGTAATCAAAATCAAAGATCAGAGCCTTCATAAAATCCCAACCACAACCAATCTCCCGCCGTCGAATTGCGGGGAACATCCGAATCAATCATTTGTTCCGATATTCCATGATACAACATTCCGGCGACACTGTCAACCCCTCCGCGCGGGGGCTTCTCGGGAATCGCTCACAAGACGGCGCGGATGCTCAGGCTGAATGGCGGATTTGGCGCGCAAATCATGGGGCCGTCGGCTCGGCTATCACTCTCTTTAGATCCGCGTCTATGAGGATCGACCGCTTATCGATTTCCGTGGGGCAGACGGCCTCCCCGTAGTTGAAACAGGCATAGGCCGCCGCTTTGTTCCGCGCGGTCATGCGCCAGAAGGGGTACTTGATGATGACCGGGGTGTTGCAGCCGACACCCAGCTCCAGAAAGAGGATCCTCCCGTTTCTCCGCGTCCGCAGAAAGTTCTCATACCGCGCCGCCGCCCGGCGCCAGCCCACGTCCTCCACAAACTTGCCGTCGGAGCGGAGATTCATAGTCAGGGACCTGCCGCAACGGGGGCAGACGGGAAGCAGATCGGAGGGGATACGCATATCCGCTTGCCGCTCCACCATCTGTCGGACCGCGTCCTCGTTGTCAAAGGTTTCCTGGCAGCACGGCTCCGAACATTGAAAGAGGCCGTAGTCCCCCTGGGTGTAGAAAAGGCGCTTTTTGTCAAAGCCCGCTTTTTGAAAACAGTGGTCCACATTCGTGGTGATCACGAAATAGTCCCTGTCACGGACCAGCGCCAGCAGATCGTCATAGACCGGCTCCGGCGCGTCCGTATAGCGGTTGATGAAGATGTACCTGCTCCAATAGGCCCAGAATTCTTCCGGCGAGGGATACGGATAAAAGCCGCCGGAGTACATATCGGAAAAGCCGTATTTCGCGGCGAAATCGGAAAAATACCGCTGAAACCGCTCCCTGGCATAGGTAATACTAACATTTGATAAAAAGCTTTAACCGAGCTGTTCCGTGTGATAGGGAAAGAAAGTGAACCGGGGGTAAGCCGGTATGGCAAGCTGAAAAGATGTAGTTGGAATTCCGACTACGTCTTTTCAGTTTTTTGTATCTGTGAGGAATTATGCATTATTATCTCTGACCTTCGATTCGGTGGGGTGATGCGCATTATCTTGACGCGAAGAGATTCTCCCTTTTGACGATCATATTTCTCTCGACTTTTCCGCCTCTCTGCGGTATTGTGTGTTACCAAAGGGAGGGTTTAATATGGGTAGCATTATAAACGAACTATACTACGGCAATATTCGCCCGGTCGAACAGATGGGCAGGCTTACCCCGGAGGTAAAGGATATATTGAAGCGAATGCATGAAAACGAGGACAAGCTTGAGGAAAGCCTGAACGAGCGTGAGAAGATCCTGCTCCGCGCTATTCAGGATGACCGGCTTGAGGCTGCTTGTATCATTCAGGAAAAGCGCTTCCGTGAAGCCTTCACGCTGGGGGCTAGACTGATGGCCGAGATGCTCACGGGCAGTTTACCCATATCATAAAGGACTTTGCAAGACAATCATGTGACTGTCACATTGATAGTATCATCGCAAAATGATCTGTCTTCTATTGTAAATGATAGAGAGGAAAATTGCAAAGAAAATATGGACAATCAAAAAAGCGGTTTTTTGGGAAAAGTATCTCTAACTCCCAGATGAGTATTGATACCCCCTTCAACTTCGTCAAACTTCCCAAAACATAAAAACAAACATTTATTACAACGTACCCCATATATAAATCTACTTTTAGGACAGTTAGATTCATATATGGGGTGTTTATATGGTATCATTTGAACAAATTAAAAGCCAACTGCTTCTGTTCTGTCCATATGAAAATAAGAGCTGTGGGCTTTGGATAATCGCTCAAGCTGAAATACTGACCGTGGCGATGGAATGTGCGGCAAGGGGAAAATTCCAGGTTGATTCGGGGGTAGGGATGGAGATGGGGAGGGCGGCGTCGGTGCGGTTGAGGAGCACGAGGACGAGGGAACTGTCGGGAGTCTCAAAGGCTGTGCACTCGACGTCCGTGGTCCAGACGGAGGACTCCAGACGCACGGAGCAGGGGACGATGTACCGTGAGAAGTGGCCTATGTACCAATACGCGCTGTTTTTTATGAAGCCGTCCCTATCTTCGGTCAGCATGATCGGGGCCTCGCAATAATTGCCCGCGTGGTTGGGGCCGCCGTTGGCGTCCAGCAGGAGGTTCCAGTCGATGCTGCCGCATATGCCCGCATTCAGATTCCCAAGGATATCGTGGGCGTACATCTCCGCCTTCCGGAGGGGCGTCATGCCGCCGAAGCGTCCGTATTCCACGCACCCCTCCGTAAACCACAGCTCTTTATCGGGCCAAAGCTCACGCGCGGCGTGGAGAGCGTCAAAGTGGTCGCCGGTGTACCAGTGGAGGGCGAAGCCCCGCACGGCCTCCGCCGCTCCAGGTACGGACAGGGTACCCTCCGCACGCCTCAAAAGGCCCTCCTTGTTGTGATCCCATGCGAGGATGCCCACGTCTCCGCACCCGGCGTCCTTGAGTGCCGGAAGCAGATACTCTGCGGCAAAGTGTCCCTCCTCCTGGGCCGTCCAGACGCAGGAATCCCATGTCTGCACGGCCTCCGACTCGTTCTGAATGGTCATAAGGCGCACATCGCACCCGGCGCTCCGGTAGTGGGCGGCATACCGGGCAAGGCATCCCGCCCAACGGGCGCGGTACTCCGGCAGGAGCTTCCCGCCGTTGTTGCGTTCGCCGTTCGTCTTCATAAAACCGGGCGGGCTCCAGGGACTGAGGACAAGGCCTACGGGGCTTCCGGACACCCTTTGCGCCGCGTGAATCATGGGGATCAGGTAACTGTCGTCCACGACTGTCCTGAAGGTGTCCTCCGGCTCATCGGCGCTGTCAACGCAGGAGTAATTCCCCACAGAGAAGTCGCTGCTGCCCATGGGCACACGGCCAAGGGTGTAACGCAGACCGCTTTTGCCATAATAGCTTTCTATCAATTCCTCCGCCTTATCTGCGGGAAGGCCGCGCCAGCATCTGGCAGCGGACTCGGTGAACGCGCCGCCAAAGCCGTGGAATGTCTGCCGGCGCAGGCCGGGATAGACGTTGACCTGGTGGCAAAAATCCCGCTCACCGCCTGTAAGCTCGGTTTCCTCCCAATAAAGCCCCTCGGCCAGATTTGTGATAATGAGTGTCGCTTTCATTTTTCCGCCTCCTTCAGGGTGATGAGCATTTCCGCCACGCGTCCGTCTCTGACGGCGCGGGCGTCATCCTCCGCGAGAGCGGGGCCGTCTACGGCTTTTTCCCCGCCGTCACGGAATTTGAGTATCCACTGTACCGGTGAGAACGCTCCGGCGGAACGTCCGGGGCATCTGTATGTCACCGGAATCGAGCCAAGGAAGGTCGCCCGCACTATTCCGTCCTTTGGGATGAGATATTCGGGTATAAACGGCGTGAACGTCAGTGCAAGGCCCGTGCCGGTCTTGCGGAAGGGGCGCTTTCCGAAGAACATGATCTGCCACATCTCAAGGAACTCAGCCGTGGACCCGGATAGTCTCGCCACATAGCCTCTCCCCCAGCGGGAGGGATCGGGATTGGCGGAGGACGCCAGGAACGACACATTTTCAAGGGGACTGCGCCCATAGCGTATGGGGTCCATAAAGGGGACGGCGGCATCACGGAAGGCCGTCGAAAACTCGCTGTACAGCCCGCTTTTCAGAAGCTCCAGAAGATATTTATACTCCATGTGGAGCCAGATGGATTCGTTCTCAAGCCACCCCGGAGAGAAGGCACGGGCCCGTCCGGCCTCAAAGCTCACACCGGCGATACTCTCGTTGACCTTGTACATATGAAGCTCCTGGTCGTAAAGCCCGCTGGTCCTGACACGCTGGGCCATGGCGCGCTTTTCCTCCTCCGCGTTGTCGAGCTTCAACCAGTGTACCGGGCCCTCCAGGAAAAGGGGCAGTGGATGGGGTGTCAGCTTGCGCGGCATGGGGCCGTCCGGCGTTTCGACGATTTTATCGGCCTCAAAGATGAAATAGGTCGGGAGGATTCCGCTGCCATATTCCATGGCTCGCTCGATACCGCGAACCAAAGCCTGTTCCAGCGTTTTAAGACCGCTCAAAATGTCCTGCGGGGCAAGCGCCCTGCGGGCGCCGGAGAAGCCGTTTTCGACGGAGGCTCTGTATCTCTCCTTGACAAAATTGAGCCGGTCCCATCTGGTATAGGGGCACTCCACCTCCCGGAAGGCCCTGGCCACATCCTCCAGAAGTACGGCGATCTCGCTGTACAGTTCAATCTCGCCCTCAAAGCGCCCCACGGCGGCGCAGGTGAAGCGCACCAGGCGCAAAAGCTCGCAAGTCTCGGCTGTGGACGAGCCCAACAGCCCCGGAAGGCCGTTGAGCGCGTCGTACCATCCCGGCTTGCCGCCCTCCATCTCGATGCCCATACCGGCGGCGTCCAGCGTGGCGGTCTTTACGGCGCAAAGGAGAAGGAGCTTTTCGATAAGGGCGCTTCGGGCGTCCTCCCCGTCGGCTGTCTTGACCCATTTTCCCGTGGGCGTGATGGGACGGAGCGCGTCATATTGGCGCAGGCCCTCGGAAGTGACGGCATACCGCTCCGCCCTGGGCTTGACCGCCGCGCGCGGGGCGTACCAGCGGTGATCCCGGACGCCAAAGAGAAGCTCCCGCTCCGCCTCAGGGTAGACAGCCAGATACTTTTCGATGAGGTCCAAATTATATGTCCAGTGGTCGCACCAATACCCCTCGGAAAAATCGGCGTTGGGCTCGCTTTGGGCAAGGCACAGGGTCTCGGCGGTGAGCGCCATAACGGCCCCTCTGTCAAGGCCCCAGTCCTCCGCCGCCATTGCCAGCGCACCAGGCGTGAAGGGCGCTGACAGAAGGGCTTTTGCGTCCTCTCGGCTGGCGGCGGGGATTGTTTCAAGTACGGTGTTTAAGCTTTCCTCCGGGAGCGTGTAGGTCTCGGTCTTCAACACCAGCGGATTATACCCGTCCGGCTGGATGAGGTCAAAAAAGGTGCGTATGCTCCTGTCCCCCAGCATCGGTGCGAACAGCACGTCACAGCGGCGGTTTTGATTCACATCCCGGAAGTTGCCGTTGCCCTGAGCGAAATACTCCCCGCCCAGGGAGAAGTAGTTATATTCCCTCTCCGGGTCGCCGTGCTTGCGGGAGTAGAGGTAGAAGGGGGCGCTTTTGCCGCCATATTCAAAGAAATAAGGCGCCCCGCCCCGGAGCAGATTGTCAAGATAAGTCTGGCGGCAGTAGCCGTCAAAGATGGGACTTGCTGTTTTGGTGTATATTGCCGACGTAAGTCCGTCGATGAGCTTGACCGCCTCTAGGTGCTTCGCCTCGAACCATTCAGGCCCCGCGACCTTACCTGTGAGCATGTCCACAGCGCCGGCGGTATCCGCCTGACCGTAGAGGGAGTATATCTTCACCTCGTCCCCCGGTATGAGCCGGGCGGTCATCGGCATGAAGCAACAGGGGAAGGCGTTCTCCGTCATCTGCTTTTTCCCTGAAAGCCCCGCCAGTCCCGCGCGAAGGAAACCCTCTGGCGTCGTCAGAGACGTATCCTCGCCGAAAACGAGCCGTTGATCGACTAAGGGGTGAAGGAGATTGCCGGAGCCGCCAAAGCCCAGAGCAAAATTACATCCACGGATTTGAGTGACGCGGGCGGAGTCCTCCATGGAAGCGCGGACGCGGAATAGGGGCGCGCCCTTATCCTGATTTTCAACGCGCATCCACGCGGCGGCCAGATTCGCCATATTCTTCAAAGCCTCATGATTGACACCGTAGGGCACGACCTCCGGCATCCCGTCAAGGAGCTCAAGTTCAAGCGGTCCGCCGGAGGTGTTCCGAACCATCAAAACCCTGACCAGCGCCGCCGACCTCTCGCCGGGAAGTCCGAAATACAGTGCGGAGGTGCCGAGCCCGTCGGAGCTGTCGGTGATCTCAAGCTCACCGAGGCCGATGTGCATATCCGGACGGGCGGTGAAAAGCTCCCTGTACGCGCCGTTTACAAGGCAGAAGGTGCGAAAACCCCGCCTTCCCACGTCCCGATAGGCGCAATACGCCGGGGAAAACTCCATGATGGCGTGGTCACGGTCCCTGCCGCCGAAGCTGCAGACGGCCTGACCCCGGTTCACATAGAAGCACCATGCCGGTACGCCCATGGGACCGGCGATGCCGGGAAGGAAGCTGGAAAACGTGGGCTTGGACACGTAATTTTCTATCACATAGCGGCCCTGCTCGTCAAACATTTCGTTTTTCTCCTTTCTCTGTCAGTGTAACGGTCAGGCTGAGCTCCCCACGGGGCAGGTCCTCACGCGCTATCAGGGCGGTCGCCCCGGAGGCCCTCCACGCTCTTTCGCCGCAGGTCACCGTGGCAATGTCATATTCGCCCCAGTCAAGCTCCTTGGGGTTTAGGTATGTGACCTTCAATCTCCTGCCGGCGGCGGTACACTCTATCGTGGCCTTATGGCTCTCGTCAAAGAGCTCCGCTGTCAGCCGGGGAGCAAGCTCCAAATCGCCCCTCCGGCCCCTGACTCCGAAGACCTGCGTCTGCATGGTGAGCAGGAGCCAGCTTGCCGCGCCGGTGAGATAGGGGTACATCCCCTGTCCGCGCCCGTCGAAGTATTCCGGGATACCGGGGAGAATGAGACTGCGCGGGAAATCCGTACTCTGCCGGTAGAGCTTTTCCAGCACCCGCCAGCCCTCCTTTGCAAGACCGCGGGAGTAGAGGGCGTAGGCGTACATCACCGCCATGTGGCAGAATACGGCGCCGTTTTCCTTATTTCCGTAGGCAAAGCCGAACATCCGCCCCATGTCCAGCTTGACCTCCCGGAAATCGGTGTTGAGGCAGTACCCGCCCCGCGCCGGGCCGTCCAGATACCAGTCCACGGCCCGAACCATCTCGGAAAGCCTCTTTTCGTCCGCTGTACCGGAGAGGGCGGTAAATACCTGTCCCGTCAGCATCATGCGAACCGTCTCCCCCCGAAGGCCTTCCACCTGACGGCCTGAGTTGTCATAGTAGCTGTTGTACCAGTGGAGGTCGGCCCCGTCGCCCACCCACTCCGTGGCGTTTATGCGCCGCTTGATGTTATCCGACATCCGCCGGAGTGTGTCAGCGAGTGAGGCGGCGGAGAGAGTGACCGTCTCCCGGTCGCCTTCTATTTTTTCACAATAGCCGATAAGAGCTTCCCGCCTGATGCCGGGGTCGTCCGCGGAGACGGACATCAGCTCCGTGAGGGGCCGGGCTATCCTGATCTCGCCGCCCAGCTCCGCCGCGAACCCCGCCAACAGCTCAAGGCCATAGGCGTAGGCGGCGGTGAAGGCTACGCTCTCGCCGCGCTCACGGGCCATATCCAGCCCGTCGTTCCAATCCGCGCCCCGCAGGCGCATGAAACCGTGCTCGCCCACATCAAAATAGGCCGTCACAAATTCGGTGAGAATGTGCTCCAGCACCGTCCCCGTCCTTGCGTGGGAGCTTGTTGATGTGCGCCGCCACTCTCCGCGCCAGGGGAGGGCGTCGGAGAAATAGGACTGCTCCTCTAAGAGAAATCCGATGTCCCCCGTCTCGTCCATGTACAGCGCCACGGTCAGCATGGGCCAGAAGCCGTGATCCATCCAAACCCGGGGGATGTTGTTCCTGTCGGCTTTGAATTCGCCGGGGCGGTTTCCAATGATGGTGGCGTTGGTGCCGTCGGGACGCACGCCGGCAAAATAACTCAGCAAATCGCTACGCACCGCCTTGGGGTCGGAAAGCAGCAGGGCGAGGCTGTCCTGCCAAAGATCCCGCCAGCCCCGTCCGCCCCGCCCGTAGTCGTGGTGGGGGAGGAAGCTGCAACCGCAGATACGGCGGAGGGTGGGCTGAACGGCCACCCAGCGCATCCAGGGGCAAAAATTCCGGTCAAACGCCGAAAAGCTCTGGCCGGCCCTCCGGCTCCACCAGCGCTTTGTCTCCTCAAGGGCCGCGTCCACGGCGTCCGGCAGGAGATACGGGGCGGGGTTGTCATCCACGGCCAGCACAAGCTGGTACCGCAGACGTTCTCCGGGTTTTATCGTCACCGCGGGGAAAAAGAGGACCGCCGCCACCTCTCCGCCGTCCACGCACTGTCCGGCGTGAAGACGGTTGGCGCTGGAGGGCCGGACGAGCGCCTCCGGCCAGTCCCAGCTCCCCTCGCCCACAAAATCCCGGGTCAGGGCCAAAAAGCTCTGGGGCGGATTGCCCGTCTCGTCGCCGCCCCACACCCGGTAGGTGACGCGTCCCGGCTGGTGGCCCCGTTCGTCAAAGGTCAGCGTCGGCGTCACGTCAAGTCCGTGGGGCCGAAGCTCCACCCGGTGCAGAAGGCTCGTCACATGGCGGTGGTCGCGTATGTTGTCCGCCGACCTGCCATAGACGGGTATGGCCGCCACGGGCATCAGGTCAAGGGGCTCGGCGCCCTCGTTTTTCAACGTCACCCGCATGATTTCCACCCGCGCGTCCCCCGCCGGGACAAAGCTCAGCACGGCGGCGGACAGCTTCAGCTCCCGGCTTTCCCGCCGCGTCTCCTGCCATAAAAGGCCGCCTGTCAAAACCGTTTTCTCTTCGTCCGGTGAAAACCGCTCCGCCTGCTGCGGGGCGCTCTGGCCTACGGCGGACCAGGGGGCGTGGCCGTCGGCGACGATCCAGAAGTTCCTGGTCGCGCGGCTTTCGTGAAGCGTCTCGGCGCTTGCCGGAGGGAGAAGGTAGGTATTCTGCCCCGTCTTGCAGTCCCCTGCCAGCATCGGCGTCACCGACGAGATCATCCCGGCCTCGTTCACCAGCGGAAAATACGTCCCCGGAACCCGCTGGGCATCTTCGAGGACAAAATCCCCGTTATCATTTATAAATTGAAGCGTACTCAAATCATCGCCGCCTTCCCTTAAAACTTTGCTTGTATTGTAGCTTACATTGATGTCTGCGGTAACCTGCGAGGTTTTATCGAGGTGTCAATTTTTTGTTATCTGGCAAGAAAAAAGCGCCCAAACTAATACGCTTGAACGCTGTAAGTAAATTTCTTATGAAGTTGACGACTCACCGACAAGCGGAAATTTATCGATCTAAATAAAAGATAATGTTCGCCTTATTTTCCTGCGACGTGCCATGATATATATGATCATCAAAACCGCCAATGACAAACCCCATCTTCAGATAAAACAGACACGCGCTAAGATTATTATCCTGTCCAATCGTGTAAAGACCATTGTAATTCCTGTCATGCGCGATCTCCAACGCCTTGTCCAACAGTGCTTTTCCGACTCCCTGTCTTCTATATTGCTCACAAACCTTGAGATCGTCCAAATACATATATTTGAACTGATCGTCCACTAAAACAGCCAGCCCGATACATTTTTCTCCGGCGTAAGCGCCAACAAAAATGTGGTCATTGGCAAGGCTGTCGTAATCGTAGTTCTCATCAGGAAAGCACATCTCGCTGATATTCTGAGGGGAAAACTCTTCTACGGTATAGTGCCATGTCTCATTCTCATAAGCAGGAACCATCCGCCCCCACAGGCGAAATGGCTCATTTGGGATGCGGATGTCCTGCTTGTGAGCCGAATCAATTGTTCTTATCTCGATCATATAATTACCTCCGGAAATCCTGATTTTTTACTCTGCTCCGCTTCCCGCCAAGCGGGAATTTGTCCTTCCATTCACTTTGCCAGCAAGTAGCTTTCATCCACCCTGCGGCATATTTCATCCGTCGAAACCGTTCCGTCCAAAATGATTGTGTACCAATGCTTCTTATTCATGTGCCAACCGGGGAAGAAACGAGCGTTATCAATGAGGTTCTCCATTACTTCCGGTGCGGTGCACAGGTCGATGATCTCCACAATCTCATCAGATGGGATGCCGAGCTTGCGGCGGGAAACAGTCAATAACGCACCGTACCATTTTGCATTGTCCTTTCGACGCCAGACCGCGTTATCGGGAAATTTATCCCACAAGTATTCCAGCTCATCCCCGTGTTTTTCACGGACATAGGCAATGAGCGCAACGGACTGCTCTGCCTTGAAGACCGCCGTTTCATAACAGCAATCGGCTATATCCTGCAAGATATTTGCTACAGCCGTTCTGACCTCGCCAACAAATGTACCGACGGCGTCTGTTTTGTAAAGAACATATTCCTCGCCAGTGGCAATTTCCGTCAGTTTCGTATCCGGCACAGAATTCTTACCGATGGTGATTTCCAATGCAAAGGCGTTGTCCAGAATATTCATGCCGTATCTGTAACCACTGCGTATGTTCTGAAAGCCATAGGCATCCAGCCTTTCAGGAACGGCCTTTTTTCGCAGAAAAATAGCTTCAAACAAGGTATCGTCACCTCCGTATAATTCCCGATTTGCCGCCTTCGTTGTCTCTTAGACAAGCGGGAATTTATTGAACAAACCCATGTAGTGCCATTTTAACTGGCTCAATATCTATGACGCTATCCTTCATTGTTTGCTGATACAAGTGGCGTTCGATTCCCAGAACATGATGCGGATAAGGAGTACCCTCAAACCATTTTTCAAAACATCTTATGAAATCCGGTGATTCTTTCTTGCTTCCATAGACGCCGATGATAAAAAGTCTCTCTACAAAGGAACTATATTCATTTTTATGGCGCATGAAAAAGTCCTGGCTTCTTTCGTTAAAGCTGAAATACAGGGAGGACGGGTTTCCGCAATACATCGGAACAAGTAGAATTACTTTTTTATAGCTCTCAAAGCTACCGTAAAGGCGAAAAACATCATCGTCTCGATACCTGCACTTTGTTTTGAAACACTCATAATCGCAATTACTGCACCCTTGTGTGTTCAAATCCATATAGTAAATCACTTTATCCTGCGGGGCCTTTAAAAAATCAATGATCTGAGCGCAATTACCGGTTTTTCTTGCTGAGAAAGAGACAAACAGTTTCATTATGCACCTCGTTAAATCCCAATTTGTACCGTTCAATTCAATAAGAATATTCCTCACACACGACTTGCCAGTATATCAGCAAATCGAGTAATATCCTCCGCAAACTCCCGAGGCTGTTCCAGAGCGGTGAAATGGCCGCCTCGGGGCATGGTGGTGTATTGGACCACGGGATAGTGCCTTTCCACCCACTCCCTTGGCACCGGGAGAACATCATGGGGAAAGGCCGCGATGGCTGTCGGTACGGTGATCGGCCCCATGGTCGGCAAGGTAAAGCTGTTCCCGTGGTAGGCGCGGATGGAGGTGTATGCCGTGTTGGTCATCCAGTAGAGGGTAAGGCAGTCGCAGAGGTCATCCATCGTCAGCAGAGGCCAGTCGCTCCAGGCGTGGTATTTTTCCACGATCCACGCGGCCATTCCGGCCGGAGAATCACTGAGCATAAACGCCAGAGTCTGGGGCTTGGTGCTGTTGATATTGATATAGGCCCCCTCCATCTGCGTCCACTCCTGAGCGCGGCGCTTAGGCCGCGTCCTTTGTTTCCTTCCGGTACATCGGGAACATCATGTACTTCTCCATCCCCGTCATGTGGCAGAAGATGTAGTTGTTGAAGCTTCCGTAACCCGCGTCAGCCACTGGATACCTGGGGTAGAAGCCGTACAGCTCCCTGAACTTTTCCATCAACGGTATGAAGCAGTCCATATCCGATCTGTACTGCATCACCATAGGCAGAAGGATATATTCGTCCGCCACAACGATCTGCACATTGTACGCCGGCAGGAGCTGGTCGTTGCCCATATAGTCTTTCTTCATGCG
>CANQKZ010000057.1 GCA_947624585.1 uncultured Oscillospiraceae bacterium
GTATTTCCAAGCCGTATGACGAAGCTTGACGCGAAAAAGACCGTCGCGAATGTCTTATTTTGATTGAATATTAGTATCAGATACCGCTCTATCCCGATCTCCTCGCAGATCTCGTCGAATTCGAAAACCACATCGCCGATCTCCAAACTTTCTTCAAAAAACTCTGGAAATCTTCCCTGCGTTGGACTATAATGTGTGTCGGTATGGTTTTTTCTCACAAAATGATTATACCAAAAAGAGAAGAGAGTTACCAGGGGGGCTTGGTAACTCTCTTCCCTTTTTAGGGGGCTTTTTTCACAGCCCCCTAAAATTTTACCGTTGCGGTCACCCGATGAGGCCGCGTCTTTTTCGCGCGAAGTAGACGGAGAACTCGAAGACGATCATGCACATCCAACCGGCGGCGCAGGCGTATGCCTCGGCGACGATGCCGTACCGGGGGACGAGGGCCATCACGCAGACGGTGCGGACGGAGATCTGGATGAGGGTGGAGATCAGCACCACGGTCATGGAGCCCATGCCCCGGAAGAAGCCCTGAATGGCGTTGGTGATGCCGGGAAGGATGAAGAAGAACGCCTTTACCGTCAGATACTCCACCCCCAGGGCCATGATCTGGGGGCTGTCGTCCGGGGAGAGCAGGCGCATGGCCGGGGTTTTCAGCAGCTGGACGATGAGGAAGATCACGGGGTAGTAGACGAAGGCGATGAGGAGACCCTTTTTGATGGACTCCCGCACCCGGTCGGACTTCCCGGCGCCCCGGTTCTGGGCGGTGCAGGTCATGATGGCGCTGCCCAGGCTCTGGGTGGGGATGCGGGCGTAGTCGTCGACGCGGCAGGCGTTGTTGAAAGCGTCGATGGCCGTGACTCCCTGGAGGTTTATGGTACCCTGGATGAACACCTTCCCCACGGGCTGGGCGGCCTGCTGGAGGGCGGTGAGGGCGCCGTTTTTCACCGTCTCCCGAAGAAGCTCCCGGTCCACCCGGAGGTCGCCCCGCCGCAGGGACAGGTCCGGCACACGCCGTTCGATCCACAGGATGCACAGCGCCACGGACACCGCCTCGGCGATCACCGTGGCAAGCCCCGCCCCGGCCACGCCCATGTGCAGGAGCGCCACGAAGAGGAGGTCCAGACAGATGTTGACGGCGCAGGAGATGCCCAGAAACCACACGGAGGTGCGGGAGTCGCCGATGGCGCGCAGGGCCGAGGAGAGGATGTTGTACTGAAACGTGAAAAGAAAGCCCACGAAGATCACGCGCAGGTATGTACGGGCCATGTGGAAGGAGCTCTCCGGCGTCTTGATGAGGAGGAGAAGGTGTGGGGCGAAGATCCAGCCCAGCACGAAGACCGCCAGGGAGAAGAAGAGGCCGAAGATCAGGGTGGTGGAGAACTCCCGCCGCAGCTTCTCCCGCTCCCGCGCCCCGTAAAACCGGCTCATCAGCACCGACGCGCCGATGCCCATGCCGGAGGCGCCGAGGACCATCACGGTCATGATGGGGTCCGAGACGCTCACCGCCGCCAGGGCATCGTCGCCCAGGTTCTTGCTGATGATGACGGAGTCGGCGGCGTTGTAGGTGAGCTGCATGATGTTGCCCAGGACCATGGGGACGGTGTAACTGAGCAGATGCTTGAAAACAGATCCCTGCGTCATATCACGTTTGGGCATTTTTGGTGCCTCCTTTTTCGGCGGGGGGTGGTGAACGCTTTGGCCGCGTGGGTCTTGATCGGGTTCCGTCCGGGCGGACGGGAGGTCTTCTTTTCTCTCTTTTGTTCCGTGGCAAAGAAATGCCACTGCACAAAAGAGAGAAAAGAAGCAAAAGAGAGAAAAGGGCGGTTTTGGGGTCGGTGGGAGACGTAGTCTCCTACCGTGTATCTCGGGTCGGCTCACGCGGCGATAGTCGGTACGTCTGGGAGGAACCATATCCGCGCGGTGCGAAGACTTAATTGGTTTATGCTTCAACTTCGCTTGGCCGCTTACGCTGGAGGTTGTTGATAGGTGGGTGGCTCTGTTTGGGGCCGCGCTTGGTGGGTGGGGGTTGTGGAGCCCGATTTGGGGTGTGTGTTGTCCGGGGTTTCACGTCGCACTGGTTTTAAAAGGTTTTTCAAAATATCTTTGCCGGTGGCAAATTCATTTTGAAAAGGATTTTTTCTATATATGGAACGGAGGAAAATACTTTCGCGGGCGGTCCGGTCATCGGTTGGGGGCACCGATTTTTAATCAAAAAACCTTCTCATAAAAACATATCCATCCTCAACCGTGTCGGAAAGGGAAAAACCCTGCTTTTCCCAAAATTTCCGGGCGGCGAGGTTTTCCCGTTTTACGGGGGCGGAGATTCTGCGGGCTTTGAATTCGGTCCGCAGGTACTCGACACACAGCTCCGCCGCCTTTGATCCAAGACCTTTTCTTCGAAAAGCGTCATCGATCAGGAAATTGATGATTTGAGGGTTTTCTTCTCCGACATACATCGAGACAAAACCTGCCACCGCGCCGTGTTGTAAATGGCAAACGGTCTTGTGTCCCGGTAATAGAGCCATGCCTCCGCTAGAGAATACGTGACGGTATCCACAAAGCCGCTGTCCGGGACGGCGGCGCGCAAGTTCAGGCACTGTTGAAAATTGTCCTCGGTGATCGGTCTTAGCTCTACCATGGTTCCTCCCAAACGGGTCACGATTTTTCCTGCCGCGCCCCCAAATGAAATATTTTCAAAATGAATTTGCCAAAGGCAAAGATATTTTGAAAAACCTTATTGATAAGAGCGACGTGAAACCCCAGACAACAGACACGCCCCAGAACGGGCCCCACAACCACCGCCCACCCAGCGCGGCCCCAAACAGAGCTACCCAACCCCCGACATCCACCGACGTAAGCGGCCAAGCGAAGTTGATGCAGAAACCAATTAAGTCTTCGGACCGCGCGGCTATGGTTCCTCCCAGACGTACCGACACGGTACGCGGAAGCCGACCCGCGTTACGAAGCGCCGGGCCCGGACTATCGCCGGGCCCCCACCGGCCTTTTCTCTCTTTTGCTTCTTTTCTCTCTTTTGTGCAGTGGCATTTCCCTCCCACGGAACAAAAGAGAGAAAAGAAGATCCTCCCCCCGTCCGCGGGGCCGTGGACAATGTGATTTATCTTTGTCCGGGATGGTCCTCATAATACTTCTTCAGAACCTGACCGGTGAAGCTCTCTTCACATTCGGCGCACGCCTCGGGGGGGCCGGTGAAGACGATATTGCCTCCGGCGGAGCCGCCTTCCGGCCCTAAGTCGATGAGGTGGTCGGCCACCTTGATGACGTCCAGGTTGTGCTCGATGACGACCACGGTGTTGCCCGCGTCTACCAACCGGTTCAGCACGTCCACCAATTTCCGCACGTCGTCGGTGTGCAGGCCCGTGGTGGGCTCGTCCAGGACATAGAATGTGGCTCCGGTGGAGCGCTTGGAAAGCTCGGTTGCCAGCTTGACCCGCTGGGCCTCGCCGCCGGACAGGGTGGTGCTGGGCTGGCCCAATTTGACGTAGCCCAGGCCCACGTCCTGGAGGGTGCGGAGGCGGTCGGCGATCTTGGGGACGTTCTCGAAGAACTCCACCGCCTCGTCCACGGTCATTTCCAGGACCTCGTGGATATTTTTGCCTTTATAGCGGACCTCCAGCGTCTCCCGGTTGTAGCGCTTGCCCTTGCAGACCTCGCAGGGGACGTAGATGTCCGGCAGGAAGTGCATCTCGATCTTGATGAGGCCGTCGCCCTGGCACGCCTCGCACCGGCCGCCCCGGACGTTGAAGCTGAACCGTCCGGCGCTGTAGCCCCGGGCCCGGGCGTCGCTTGTCTGGGCGAACAGGGTGCGGATGTCGTTGAAGACACCAGTGTAGGTGGCGGGGTTGGACCGGGGGGAGCGGCCGATGGGGGACTGGTCGATGTCGATGACCTTGTCGAGATGCTCCAGCCCGAAGACGCCGCTGTGCTTGCCCGCCCGGATGCGGGCGCGGTTGAGCTCCGCCGCCAATGTCTTGTAGATCACCTCGGTGACAAGGCTGGATTTGCCGGAGCCGGAGACGCCGGTGACCACCGTCATGGTGCCGAGAGGGATGTTGACGTCGATATTCTTGAGATTGTTCTCCGCCGCGCCGGTGACCCGGAGGAATTTTCCGTTCCCGGGGCGGTGGGCCTTGGGGATGGGGATGAATTTTCGGCCCGACAGGTACTGACCGGTGATGGAATTTTCATCCTTTTTGATCTCCTCCGGCGTCCCGGCGAAGACCACCTGTCCGCCGTGGATCCCGGCGCCGGGGCCGATGTCCACGATGTAGTCGGCGGCCAGCATGGTGTCCTCGTCGTGCTCCACCACCAGCAGGGTGTTGCCCAGGTCCCGCAGACGCTCTAAGGTAGCGATGAGCTTGGCGTTGTCCCGCTGGTGGAGGCCGATGGAGGGCTCGTCCAGGATGTAGAGGACGCCCATGAGGGAGGAGCCGATCTGGGTGGCGAGGCGTATGCGCTGGCTCTCGCCGCCGGAGAGGGTCCCGGCGGAGCGGGCCATGGTGAGGTACTGGAGCCCCACGGACTGGAGGAAGCCCAGGCGCTCCCGGATCTCCTTGAAGATGCGGTCGGCGATCATGTGCTCCTTCTCCGTAAGGGTAGGCTGGACCTGATCCAGGAATTGGAGGGCCTCGGTGACGGACAGGTCGCAGAAGTCGGCGATGTTTTTCCCACCCACGGTGACGGCCAGGACCTCCGGGCGCAGGCGCTTTCCGTGGCAGGCGGGGCAGTCGTGGTCGGTCATGTACTGCTCCAGGTCCCACTTGGCGTAAATGGAGTTGGACTCCCGGTACCGGCGCTCCAGGTTGGAGATGATGCCCTCAAAGGGGCGGGTCATGGTGGTGTGGCCCCGGTCGGTGATGTAGTTGAGGGTCAGGGCCTCGCCCTTGGTGCCGTAGAGGAGCACGTCGATGACCTCGTCGGGCAGGTCCCGGAGGGGGGTGTCCAGGCGGAAGTGATACCGCTTGGAGAGGGCGTTGAAGTACATCATGGCGATGGAGTCGTTCTTGATGTTGCCCCAGCCGGAAGCCTGGATGCCGCCGTCCAGGATGGAGAGCGTCATGTTGGGCATGATGATGGCCGGGTCCACCTGCCGCTGGACGCCGAGGCCCGAGCACTCCGGGCAGGCGCCCAGGGGGGCGTTGAAGGAGAAGAGGCGGGGGGACATCTCCTCGATGGAGACGCCGCACTCGTCGCAGGCGTAGTTCTGGGAGTAGGTCACGTCCCGGTCCTCGGAGGGCAGATTGACGGTGACGATGCCGCCGGACAGGTTGGAGGCGGTCTCCATGGAGTCGGTGAGCCGCTGCTGGAGGCCGTCCCGGACCACCAGGCGGTCGATGATCACGTCGATCCGGTGCTTTTTGTTCTTGTCAAGCTTTATTTCCTCTTCCAGATCGTGCATCTGGCCGTCCACACGGACCCGGACGTAGCCGGACTTCCTGGCGTCCTCGAAGATCTTGGCGTGCTCGCCCTTGCGGCCCCGGACCACGGGGGCCATGACCATGATGCGGGTGCCCTCCGGCAATGCCATCACCTGGTCCACCATCTGGTCCACGGTCTGCTGGCGGATTTCCTTGCCGCACTTGGGGCAGTGGGGGACGCCGATGTTGGCGTACAGGAGGCGCAGATAGTCGTAGATCTCCGTCACCGTGCCCACGGTGGAGCGGGGGTTGTTGTTGGTGGTCTTCTGGTCGATGGATATGGCGGGGGAAAGGCCGTCGATGGAGTCCACATCGGGCTTCTCCTTCTGACCCAGGAACTGTCGGGCGTAGGCGGACAGGGACTCCACATACCGCCGCTGGCCCTCCGCGTAGATGGTGTCGAAGGCGAGACTGGACTTTCCGGAGCCGGAAAGGCCCGTCAGGACCACCAGCTTGTCCCGGGGAAGCTCCAGGTCGATGTTTTTCAGGTTGTTCTCTCTCGCGCCGTGGACGTAAATACTGTCACGCATAATGATCTCCTCGCCGGATAAAAGATAAGCTGTATGTTTCGCTCAGCAGAGCCGTAAATTCTATTATATCATCAGTTTCGAAAAAAATAAATCCCCGATTTCAAGAATATTTTCACCGACATTTTAAGAATATTTTTAGTTTAGTCACGAAATGGACATAAAATGGGTTTAGACTATGTTCATTCCAGACGGGGAAGCCCCAAAGGAGAGACGAGCGTATGGCATTTGACGAAAATGAGAATATATACCGCGACGACGCGGCTCCCGACGGGACGGCGCCGGAAGAGCGGAGCGATATTCCTCCCGAGTCCGAACAGAGCGGATATGCGCCTTCCGAGCGGGAGCAGCGCGGCTCCACGCCTCCCGCGCCCGAACAGCCGGGCGGCGCCAACAGGGTACAGCCTGTCCAGTCCTATGCCGAGGAGCACGAGAGCTGGCGGGACCCGTCCTATGAGGCGGCGGGGACGGGGGAGAACCCCTACTCCCCGGGCCGGTACGCCTACGGCGCGCAGAACTGGCAGCAGCCTGCGCCGGAGCCGGAGAAGCCAAAAAAGGAGAAGAAAAAGCGCGGACACGGGTTCCTGAAGGCGGCCTGCCTTGTGGTCGTGTGCGCCCTGGCGGCTGGCGCGGCCAGCTGGGCCGTGATGGACTATATGCTGAAGCACAGCGCGGCGCCCGGAACCCATCAGGTGACCTTCAACACCGTCGCGGCAGGCGGCGGCGTGCAGACCATGCCCCCCTCCGAGGGCGGGGTCCTCACCGGCAACGACATCTACAACCTGGGCCTCAAGCAGGTGGTGGGCGTCAACACCAGCTTCACCACCAACATCTTCGGCATGGCGACCCCCAGGGCCGTCTCCGGCTCCGGGTTCATCATTGACGCCGACGGGTATATTCTGACAAACTACCACGTCATCTCCTACGCCGTGGTCTACGGCGGGGAGCTGACGGTCCTTCTGGAGGACGGCACCAAATATCCCGCCGAGGTGGTGGGGTACATGGAGTCCAACGACGTGGCCGTCATCAAGATCGACGCCTCCGGCCTGTCCCCGGTGACCCTGGGCGACTCCGACGCCATGCAGGTGGGCGAGTGGGTCTACGCCATCGGCAACCCCCTGGGGGAGCTGGAGTACACCATGACCCCCGGCATCGTCTCCGCCCGGGACCGGGTCATCACCACCAGTGACGACATTACCGGGTCCTCCACCTCCATCAATATGTTCCAGATCTCCGCCGCCGTCAACCACGGCAACTCCGGCGGACCGGTCTACAACTCCCGGGGCGAGGTCATCGGCATCGTCACCGCCAAATATTCCGACGCCGACGAGGGTATCGAGAGCCTGGGCTTCGCCATCCCCATCAACGACGCGGTGAACATCGCCACACAGCTCATCGAGAAGGGGTACGTGGCCGGGGCCGGACTTGGCATCACCGGCTGGAACGTGGACGACATCTACACCGACGTGGCGATGGAGACCTATAACATCCCCTACGGCGTGTACGTGGAGAGCGTCAACGAGGGCTCCGCCGCCGAGGCCGCCGGGATCCGGCGGGGGGACATCATCACGGCCCTGGGCGACGCCGAGGTCAGCTCCATGGACGAGCTGAAGATGATGCTCCGGCGCTACACCTCCGGGGACACAGAAACCGTCACCGTCTACCGGATGGAGACACAGACCAGCGGGGAGAGCATGGATCTCACCATCACGTTCCAGGAACTGGTAGAGGACAACTCCACGGAGCAGCAGCCCTCCCAGGGACAGGACGGCGGCTATTCCGGCGGCGGGAACGGGGGAACCCTCCCCTGGCCCTGGAGCTGGGGCTGGTAAACCTTATACGAATATTCAATCAAAATAAGTCATTCTCGATGGTCTTTTTCGGGTCATGCTTTGTCACGCGGCTTGGAAATACATTCAGTATTCCCGGCGCCGCTTTCCTCTCCTGACACGAAAAATCCTCATCGCCCGGTGTCTCATTTTAATTGAATATTGGCATCAATTCAAGATAAAGCAGTCTTCATGGCTTTTCCTTCCTTTAAAAAGGGGCTGTGAAAAACACGCCGACGTGGGCGTAGTTTTTCACAGCCCCGTATTTTTGCGGAAAAAACTACGGTTTTTAGCAAAAAAGAGCATAATACGGATGCTCGACTAATACTGATATTCAATTAAAAGAAGATACAGAGAGGCGAGGATTTTTTTGCGTCGGGCGAGGAAGCCGTCGCAGGGAATACTGTATGTATTTTCAAGACGGCTGACGCAGTATGACACAAAAAAGACCGCCGCGAATGTCTTGCTTTGGTTGGATATTAGTATAAAGAGACATTCGCGGCGGGCCGGGCGGGGACAGCCGCCCCCGCCCGCCAGATCCGATCGTTTACAGCAGCGTCTCCGGCGGGGTGTAGTTGAGGTCCAGCGCCTCGGCGACGCCGGGGCAGGTGCATTTTCCCGCGTAGCAGTTGAGGCCCGACATCAGGCCGGGGTCCGCGCGGCAGGCGGCTTCCACGCCCTTTTCCGCCAGCTCCAGTCCGTAGGGCAGGGTGGCGTTCACCAGGGCCTGGGTGGAGGTGCGGGACACGGCGCCGGGGATGTTGGCCACGCAGTAGTGGACGACGCCGTCCACGGTGAAGATGGGGTCCGCATGGGTGGTCACATGGGTTGTCTCCACGCACCCGCCCTGGTCCACCGCCACGTCCGCGATGACGGCCCCCGGCCTCATGAGCTTCAGGTCCTCCCGCCGGATGAGTCTGGGGGCGGCGCGGCCGGGGAGAAGCACGGCCCCCACCACCAGGTCCGCCCGGGCGATGGCCTTCAGTATGTTGTCCCTTGTGGCGTACAGGGTGGTGATCTGCCGGGGGAAGATGTCGTCCAGATACCGGAGACGCTTCAAATTCACGTCCAGCACGGTGACGTTGGCCCCCATGCCCACGGCCATCTTGCAGGCGTTGGCGCCCACGCTGCCGCCGCCCAGGATGACCACGTTCCCCCGCTCCACGCCGGGGACGCCCGCCAGGAGCACGCCACGGCCCCCGAAGGTTTTTTCCAGATACTTGGCGCCCTCCTGCACCGCCATGCGCCCGGCGATCTCGCTCATGGGCGCGAGACACGGAAGCCCGCCGTCCCGTCCGACAATCGTCTCATAGGCCACGGCCTTCATTTTGGACTCAAGCAGCGCCCGGGTCAGCGGCCCGTCGGCGGCCAGGTGGAGGTAGGTGTATAAAATGAGCCCTTTTCGGAAATATCCGTACTCCGGCTCCAGCGGCTCCTTGACCTTGACGATCATGTTGGCTCCTGCCCAGACCTCGCCCGCTCCGGGCAGGATCTCCGCCCCGGCGGCAAGGTACTCCGCGTCCGTGAATCCCGCGCCGACACCGGCGCCTGTCTCTACCAGCACCCGGTGCCCCGCGTGGACAAAGGCGCTGACGGCTCCGGGGGTGAGTCCTACGCGAAACTCGCTGTTTTTGATCTCCTTCGGCACTCCGATGACCATGTTCATCTCTCCTTTCCCGAAAAGCGGTCACAAGGTTGCGTTCCTTCCGTCACTCCCCGGCGGGCTGGCGGCCGATGTAGGCCAGGAGACCGCCGTCCACATAGAGAATGTGGCCGTTTACGAAATCCGAGGCCGGGGAGGCCAGGAACACGGCGGGGCCCGCCAGGTCCTCCGCCTCGCCCCAGCGGTCGGCGGGGGTGCGGGCGCGGATGAACTCGTCGAAGGGGTGCATGGACCCATCCGGCTGGCGCTCCCGGAGGGGAGCCGTCTGGGGCGTGGCGATGTAGCCCGGGCCGATGCCGTTGCACTGGATGTTATACTTGCCGTACTCGGCGGCGATGTTCCGGGTCAGCATCTTCAGGCCCCCCTTGGCCGCCGCGTAGGCGCTGACCGTCTCCCGCCCCAGCTCGCTGGTCATGGAGCAGATGTTGATGATCTTGCCGCCGCCCCGGGCGATCATGCCGGGGATCACGGCCTTGGCGCAGATGAAGGGGCCCGTCAGGTCGATGTCCACTACCTGGCAGAATTCGGCGGCGGTCATGTCCGTCATGGGGACGCGCTTGATGATCCCGGCGTTGTTCACCAGGATGTCCACGCCCCCCAGCTCCTCCTCGATTTGGGCGATGAGGGAAGCGACCTGCTCCTCCCCGGTGACGTCGGCGATGTACCCGTGGGCGTCGATGCCCTTCGCGGCATAGGCGGCCAGGGCGGCGTCCAGATTTTTCTGACTGCGGCAGTTGAAGGCAATCTTCGCCCCGGCCCCCGCAAGGCCCTCGGCGATGGCAAATCCGATGCCGTAGGCCGCGCCGGTGACCAGGGCCGTCTTTCCTGTCAGATCAAAGCTTACCATTTTCATTTCCTCCTCAGATTGGTCATGTCCGCCGGACACCGGCGGACGGAGCCCGGAGGGCGGTTTTTTTCCTCTTTTATTAAAATACCACAGAAGCGCCCCTGTTTTCAAGTGGTATTTGGGTGAAATCCACAAAAATCAAAAATTTTTGCGATCACTTTTGAGAAAAGCCCGCGCTCGCGGAGGAATTTCAGCCCCGCGTCTTCCCTTTTGGCGAAAAACGGTGTATACTGCGGATAAAATCATTTTGGAAAGGGATCACGCACAATGAAGAAATGGACCAGAGCGCTCTACCAGCCCAATTTGCCGCTGACCCCCGCCGGATTCGTCACCGGATGCGCCGAGCACATCGCCCTCAGCCGCCGGGCCGCCCGGGAGGGGGCGGTGCTGCTGAAAAACGAAAACTCCCTCCTGCCCCTGGACCCCGCCGCGCCCCTGGCGGTGTTCGGAAAGGGGTGCGCCGACTACGTGAAGGGCGGAGGCGGCAGCGGGGACGTGACCGTGGCCTACGTCCACACGCTCCTGGACGGCATGGCGGCGCTGAACGTGCCCGTCTTCGGGCCCCTTTGTGATTTTTACAGGGAATATGTCTCCGATGAGTACAAAACCGGCGCGGTCCCCGGGATGATGGCGGAGCCGGAGATCCCGGACGCGCTGTTCGACGGCGCCAGGGAATTTTCGGACACCGCCCTCGTCGTCCTGTCCCGGTTCTCCGGCGAGGGGTGGGACAGGTCCGACGTGACGTTCGCGGACCCCGACAATCCCTGGCCGGACGAGAATTCCATGCCCAAACGGGCGGGACGGCTCTTCGGAGGGTCGGACTGGTATCTGAGCGGGGCGGAAAAAGCGCTCATCGAGCGGGTCTGCGCCGCCTTCCCGAGGGTGGCCGCGGTCCTCAACGTGGGCGGCGGCATGGACGTGAGCCTCTTCGCCGACGACAGCCGCGTCTTCTCCCTGCTGCTGGCCTATCAGGGCGGCATGGAGGGCGGCGACGCCGTGGCGGAGCTGCTCTTCGGCCTGGAGACCCCCTCCGGCAAGCTGCCGGACACATTGGCCCGGGACCTTATCGACTACCCCTCCACCGCCCACTTCCACGACTCCCCCCGGTACGTGGACTACACCGAGGACGTGTATATGGGCTACCGGTACTTCGAGACGGTCCCCGGCGCGGCGGAGCGGGTGGTCTACCCCTTCGGCTTCGGGCTGAGCTACACATCCTTTGAGATATCCCCCGTCTCCGCCTCCGAGGCGGACGGGACCGTCACCGTCTCGGTGAAGGCCGCCAATACCGGTTCCCGTCCGGGCCGGGAGACGGTCCAGCTCTACTTCGAGGCCCCGTGGGGACTCATCCAAAAGCCCCGCCGCACGCTGGCGGCCTTCCGAAAGACAAAGCTCCTGGCCCCCGGCGAGAGCGAGGTCCTGACACTGGCCTTCCCGGTGGCTCAGATGGCGAGCTTCGACGATGTGGGATATATAGAGCGCTCCGCCTGGGTGATGGAGAAGGGCGTCTACCGCCTCTTCCTGGGCGTCTCTGTCCGGGACGCCAAACCCCTGGAGTTCGTATGGGAATTGGAGGACAACAAGGTCACGGAGCGTGTCTCCGACTCCCTGGCCCCCTCCCGGCTGGAGATCCGTCTCCGTGCCGACGGCGCCACGGAGCCCGTGCCCCACGGCCCGGACCACGACCCCAACGGGGATGCGTTGGAGCGGATGCCCAACGGAACCGAGGAGGCCGTCGCCCCCGCCGTCCGGGGCCGGGAACAGTACAGGCTCTTCCAACCCTATGCCGGACGTCCCCTTTCGGACGTGGCGGAGGGCAAGCTGACCCTGGACGAATTTACAGCGCAGCTTTCGGACGATGACCTTTGCCATCTGCTGGGCGGCCAGCCCAACACCTCCGTGTCCAACACCTTCGGGCTGGGGAATCTGCCGGAATACGGCGTCCCCACCGTCACCACCGCCGACGGTCCGGCGGGCCTGCGCCTCGCCCCGGAGACGGGCCTGACGGCCACCGCCTTCCCCTGCGCCACCCTCCTGGCGGCCAGCTGGGACCCGGACCTGACATACGCCGTGGGCGCGGCGGCGGCCGGGGAGGTGAAGGAGAACAACATCTCCGTGTGGCTGGCTCCGGCGGTGAACCTCCACAGGAATCCCATGTGCGGCCGAAACTTCGAGTACTGGTCCGAGGACCCGCTGCTGTGCGGCAAGCTGGCGGCCTCCACGGTCCGGGGCATCCAGTCCATGAACGTGGCCGCCACGGTGAAGCACTTCGCCTGCAACGACAAGGAGACAAACCGCAAGCACTCCGACTCCCGCGTAAGCCAGCGGGCCCTCCGGGAGCTGTATCTGAGGCAGTTCGAGATCATCGTCAGGGAATCCCGGCCCTGGGCGGTCATGAGCTCCTACAACATCATAAACGGCCGCAGAGCCAGCGAGAGCCGGGAGCTCCTCACCGACATCCTCCGGGGCGACTGGGGCTACGAGGGCACGGTCATGACCGACTGGTGGACCCGCGCCGAGCACTACAAGGAGATTTTGGCAGGCAATGACCTGAAAATGGCAACCGGTTTCCCGGACCGCGTCAAAGCCGCCATGGAATTGGGCCTGGTCACCCGCGACGACCTGGCGACCTGCGCCCGCCGCGTCCTGACGCTTATTTTGCGGATCGATTAAAACTAATATTCAATCAAAGCAAGACATTCACGACGGCCTTTTTCGCGCCATACTTCGTCACGCGGCTTGAAAATACACAAAGTATTTTCTGCGCCGCGTTCCCCGTCTGACGCGAAAAATCCTCGGCGCTCATTGCCTGATTTTAATTGAATATTAGTATAAAACCGTTCAACACGCGGGGGAGGGCAGAAGCCCTCCCCCGCGATCCAATCCCCCGATAAACAAAATAATCAGAACTACTTCATAAATTGCACTTGACGATAGCCTAATATTATGTTATAATACGCCTAGCTTTCAAAGCCATCAAAATATTTTTCAAAATGAATTTGCCAAAGGTAAAGATATTTTGAAAAACCTTTTTGATAAGAGCGACGTGAAACCCCAGACAACACAACCCCCAAAACGGGCCCCCCAACCACCGCCCACCCAGCGCGGCCCCAAACAGAGCCACCCACCTACCGACCACCGCCAACGTAAGCGGCCAAGCGAAGTTGATGCAGGAACCAATTAAGTCTTCGCACCGCGCGGCTATGGTTCCACCCAGACCCACGACACGCCACCGCGGAAGCCGACCCGCGTTACGAAGCGCCGGGCCCGGACTATCGCCGGGCCCTCACCGGCCTTTTCTCTCTTTTGCTTCTTTTCTCTCTTTTGTGCAGCACGCTTTTCCGCGTGCGGAACAAAAGAGAGAAAAGAAGGGCCCCCGGCGTCGTCGCTGGGGACCCCCCCGCCCCGTTCGGACGGGGCACAAACCAAATTCACCGCGCCGTGAAGGGCGACTCCCATTCCTCCCACCCCGCAGTCATGCGTACCCTGCCGGTGTACGCATCCACCGCCGCGACGCACGTATCCCGCCAGGGAAATCCCTCCTTCAAATATTCCGCGCTTTCAAACCGGAAAAAGTATACGGGCGTCTCGGCGGGGTAGTCCTCGGTGAACATCGCGGACCACTCCAGCGTCACGTTAACGGGATTCGGCGCCTTCAAAAGCTCGCTCTGATAAGTTTCGTCCCCCTCCACGGTGCTGAGATGCGCCTGACTCCGGGCGTAGTTGACGCAGGTGAGCGCCTGTTCCGGCGTCAGGAACCACCGGGGCGCGCCCTCCGTCACCGGCGTCACCGTGGGCAGGTCCACACGGAAGGCCGTGACCCGGCCGCAGATCGCCTCCGCCCAGACGGAGGCCGCGCCGTCGGGCAGGCCGTCGCAGGCCGCGTCCCAGCGAAAATCGCAAACCTTCCCGCGCTCCGACACATCCCAGTCGGGCCGGGCCTCGGTGAGGGAGTCAAAGCCCAGCTTTGAGGCCAGCGCCCGGACGGATGCCAGCGCCGTGTCCGCGTCCACGGGGGTCCCGTTGTAGTAGGGGGCGTACTCGGCGTACTCATTCATGGAGCTGTAACGGACGCTGACGCCGTCCCTTACCGAGAGACTGACGGTCTCCCGGAACCCGTCCACGTTGGGGGAGGACCAGGTACCGCCGGTCTCCGTGTCCTCCCGCGTGAACTCCCCCCACAGCGCCAGAGCCGCCCGCTCCATGCGCTCTTTGAGGGAGGTGAGGTCCGCGTTGGATTGGCCGCCCGGTATGATTTTCCATTCGCGGAGCTTGGACAGGTCCGCAAGCTCCGCGAAGCCCTCGAACTGCCGCCCCTCCAGCTTTGGGAGGGCGGAGGGGGCGTTCAGGGGTTGGGAGGGCGTCCGGTCCGGCATGGCGGCGAGGCCCACCGCCTTCCCCGGCGTCTCCGGCGACCGGACGAAGGGAGTCTGGGTCTGGGGCGTGCCCCGGAAGGTGGGCGGCGTCATGGTCTCGGCCCGCTCCGCCATCAGGGAGCCCACCCGCCCACTGACGTCCCGGGCCATTTGGCCCACCGTTTCGCTGTCCCACACCGTCCGCATGGCCTCATCCAGCCTGTCCGCCCCCCGGGCGTCCACACAGCAGCACAGCGTTGCCAGATCCAGGAGCCGGTCCAGCAGCCGCCCGTCCCCGTCCGCGCGGTCGGACAGCATGGCGAGGGTCCCGGCGGGGTCGTCCTCCAGGCTGTCCGGCAGAGCGCGGGCCAGCGCGGCGGACCGCTCCCCGGCCTCCAACTGGCCAATCGCCTTCTCCAGCGCCTCCGGCCCATCCTTCAGCAGGTCCTCAAGGCAGCCGCTGGCCGTGTCCGCCGTGGGGCGGGTGCTGTAGCCGATGTGGAACCGGTCCAGGTCCGCGACCGTGATCCGGCCTCCCTCCAGGGCGGAGGCGACGGGTTCCTCCGTGCCGTCCTCATACCGTACCACCACCAGGGCGCTTCGGACGGAGGGGAAGAGGTAGTCCGTGCCGCCCTGGGAGTAGAAGACCTCCTCCGTTTGGTCCGTGGGGATGTTTTCCCGCTCCGCCCGGTCCACGATCTCCGCGACGGTGTCGAAGCGGTAGCCGCCCGGGTAGTTGCGCGCGATGTAGCCGTCCAGCTCGCCGATGACGGTCTTCGCCCCGTCGGCGGCGTATCCGTCGCCCGTGAGGTACGGCTCCACCTGAGCCCGGAAGGCGTCCAGGTTGAAGTAGTCCTTCCGGTACACCAGCAGACCCGCCGCCAGGTCCTGTATTTCCTCCTCCCGGACGGCAAGCTGGGTCAGGAACCGCTCCGGGTCCATGTCGAACACGTCCGCCAGCTCCGCCGCCAGGTTCTCGGCCGCCGCCCCGTCGGAGGTCAGGGTCTTGGAGAAGAGGGAGGCGTAAAATTCCGGGGTATTGCTGCTGTAAGCGTACCCGTCGCCCACGGTGTAGATGGCCATGGCGCCAAAGAGGTCGAAGGTCAGCCAATCCCAGCCGGGCCACTCGTAACCGTGGGGCGTCATCCGGGCGTCCGGGTCGTTCTCAAGCCGGATGGGGTACGTCCTGCCCCGGGACAGGTCCACCGCCACGTAGGTCCCGCCTCTGCGCAGGAGAAGAATGTTCCAGTCGAACGTATTCGACATACTGAATTGGCTGTACCCGTCGCCCCGCCAGATCTCCTCGCCGCTCTCCGTCTCGCGGACGGCGGCCTCGTTGGACTCGGTAACCTCCAGGGTGTAGGGGCCGAAGGTGATCAGGGACCGGCCCGCCGCGTCCGCGCCGTCCAGCCGGTAGAACACGGCCCCGTCGGGCAGGCTTGTTTTCCACAGGAGCCATTCGGAATCCGAAGCGGAGTATTCCAGCCACCCGTCCCCGCAGGAGAAGCGGAGCACCGTGGAGGCGCGGTCAATCTCGGGGGCGGTGGTCTCCGTCAGCGTGATGTGCCCGTCGGCGTAGGTCCACCGGCCCTGAAAGCTCATGCCGTCCCCCTCTGAGTCGGTGAAGT
>CANQKZ010000058.1 GCA_947624585.1 uncultured Oscillospiraceae bacterium
CCTTCAGCTGTGCGCTTCCCGCCACCGGGCGCGCTCGGGTCTTTCACCCGTTAGATTTCGCCCATGCCGGGCGCACTGGATAATATTACTCCGTCAATTTTTAATTGCCGGAGTAATATTTTGCAATGCGCGGGATTTGTCGCCTGACAGACGACCCGCGCCGGGTCTTTCGGCGGTATAATGAGGCCATCAACGAAAAGGAGGTACTGCAAATGTACGGAGCGATTTTGGGGGACATCATCGGGTCGCCCTATGAGTTTGAGCGGGGGCCCAAGTCCAAGGAGTTTCCGCTGTTCTCGGCCCGGTCGCGGTTTACCGACGACTCGGTGATGACGGTGGCGGTGGCCAGGGCGCTTATGGACGAGCTGCGCGGGTCCTGCGACCCGGTCAAATGGCTGCTGACGGTCAATATGCAGATCTGGGGACGGAGATATCCCGACGCCGGCTACGGCGGGAGATTTTACAGATGGCTCCGGGCGCCCGGCCCGCGTCCCTACAACAGCTGGGGCAATGGCTCGGCTATGCGTGTCAGCGCCGCCGGGTGGCTCTACGAGGACATGGAGCGGACCCGCGAAACCGCCCGCGCCACGGCGGAGATCACTCACAACCACCCGGAGGGCATCAAGGGCGCGGAGAGCGTGGCGGCGGCCATCTACCTGGCCCGGACCGGGAGCTCCAAGGCGGAGATCAGGGAATACATCGAAACCGAGTTTGGCTATGACCTCTCCCGCACCTGCGACGAAATCCTGCCTGGCTACAAATTCGACGTCAGCTGCCAGGGCACCGTCCCGGAGGCCGTCACCGCCTTCCTGGAGGGCGAGGACTTCGAGGACGTGATCCGCACCGCCGTCTCCCTGGGCGGCGACTGCGACACCCTGACCTGCATTGCCGGTTCCGTCGCCGAGGCGTTCTACGGTGTTCCGGATTGGCTCCGTGAGGAGTGCCGGAAGCGTGTGCCGGAGGACATGAGGGCCGTTTTGGATGACTTTGACAGGATGAAAATCGAGAGAATGGCAAGGTGAGAAAAAAGCGCCGGTTTCGCGCGGCCCATATGCCTCCGGAGCAGCAGGGGCAGAAGAAAATTTCTATTATCCTGTAGTATCCTGTGAGAAAACCGTAGATATATAGTGAAGCCGGAGAGGAGGCGAGGCGGATGCTTGACGATGAAAAAATCATTGAGTTGTTCTTTTCCCGTTCGGAGCGGGCGATACAGGAGTTGGACAGTAAATACGGCAGGGTGTGTCAAAAGCTCTCTTACAACATCGTAAATAACAGACAGGACGCGGAGGAATGTGTGAACGACGCTTATTTGAGCGCATGGAACACGATCCCTCCGGCGAGGCCCGATCCTCTGCGTTCTTACATCTGTAAAATCGTTCGCAACATCTCCTTGAAACTGTATGATTACAAGAAAGCGGCGAAAAGGAACAGCGTATATGAGATCGCGATGCATGAGATTGAGGATTCGTTATCCGCGCCGGATACGGTCGAAGCGGAGATTGAAGCGAAGGAGTTGGCCGGGATCATTGAGAACTTTCTGGAGACCCTGAGCGTAGAAAACCGAGTCATATTTATGCGGCGGTACGCGTACATGGAGCCTTATTCAGACATATCCGCCCGCGTCGGACTGTCGGAGAAAACCATATCCGTCCGGCTTACCCGTATCCGTCAGAAAATGAGGAGATACTTGATGGAAAGAGAGGTTTTGCTATGAACAAAATGAAGTTTGCCGAAGCTATGAGCATGGTAGATGACAGGTACTATGAGGAGGCCGAATATTATCAGCGAAAGGACGGCAAGAGAACCGGAAAGCGTCCACTGCTGCTCGCTGCCTGTCTTGTTATTTTACTTGCGCTTTGCGGCTTTGCCTATATGGCATCCGTATATTGGGGAAGCGGTCCCGCCGATGGGTCAAGCTTTGAAGAACTGACAAACCCCTTTGGAACAATAGCCGGAGACGAAAACACGTTTACGGAGGTGGAGGACAGCGCCTGGACGGGAAGCGAGCTTATATCGGATTACAGCGGCGTTTATGCGGATCATTCGGCAATGTATTTTTTGAATGGGAATATCATTCCGTCTGTCTATTTCAGTCCGGCCTGGATGGTCATCTTTGCGCAGGAGGATGGAGCCGGAATGAGCTTGGATTCGGGAGATACGGTCAAATTTGATTATGTTCTCAAGAACAAACAAAGTCTTGAAATAGAAATGGGATACATTCTGAATGGGCAGTATTATGAGCTGTCAAAAGCACTTGGAAGCTATAACGAAACGGATTTTCAGGCGCATGAAGCCGGTGAATATTATTTTTGCCTCACAAACCGGGCGTCGACAAACGCGGTGATCGATAGCGGAAGCATTATTAATACTAATCCCTAATCAAAACATCCAATTCGCGGCGGTCTTTTTTGCGTCATGCCGCGTCAAACGTCTTGGAAATACATACAGTATTCCCTGCGGCCTTTTCCTCGCCTGACGCAAAAAATCCTCGCCGCTCGGTGTCTTCTTTCAATTGGATATTAGTATGAAACAGCATGAGCAGCGTGAAGATCCGGGGAATCATCCCGCCGGTGGTCACCCCCATGGACCCGGAGGACGAGTCCGTCAACATCCCCGAGCTGCGGCGGCAGATCGAAGGGGGCGTCCACGGCATCTTCCCCTTCGGCACCAACGGCGAGGTATGTCCGTTTGTGTTCATGGATGCCATTCACTACAAGGTGCGGGGAGACCGGCGGTACGTGACAAAGGCTGCCTATGTGGTTCTAGGCGTCACCATGGATGGCAGGAAGGACATCCTGGGAATTTGGATCGGAGAGCATGAAAACGGCAAATTCTGGTTGAATGTGCTGAATGACCTCAAAAGCAGGGGTGTTTTGGATGTATATCTGTTCTGCACGGACGGCCTGTGCGGGATGATGCATACCATTCAAGCGGTGTTTCCGCAGAGCCGGCTGCAACGCTGCATCGTGCACCAGGTGCGCAGCTCCACCAAGTATGTCAGCTATAAGGACATCAAGAGAGTGGTTGCGGATCTGAAAAAAATCTACGGCGCGGTCACACTGGAGGCGGCAGAGAAAAACCTGCAGGCTTTCGCGGAGACCTGGCGTAAAAAGTACCCCTCCTGCGTGAAAAGCTGGGAGGAAAACTGGCCGATTCTAAGCACATTCTTTGAATACCCAGTGGAGATCCGGAAAATCATATACACGACGAACATCATCGAGGGCCTGAACCGCCAGTCCCGGCAGATCACAAAGAACAAGCCCTCCTTCACGAATGACGACTCCCTGCGCCGGATGCTGCATCTGTCCTCCCGGCGCATCGTGAAGCACCGGCACGTCCGATACCGTAACCGGGACCTGGTGCTAAGCCAACCGGAGCTCATGTTCGCTGACCGAGCCGCTGGCTGACACCTTTGTCCCAGTATGCCACGGCTCTCGGTGATCAAGGGGTTCAGGCCAGGATCCGCCCTGTTTTCCAGGGGCATTCTTGACTTTGTCGAAAAACGCTTACACATAATTTTACGCCGGGCCGGGGCGGCAGCTCAACCCGGGCGATCACCCAGCTCAATCTGAGCGGAGAGGCTGCTCGATCCAACGCGGTCGGGGATGGGTAATGGGGGCGGAAGATTCAGTCCCCGTCAATTTTCTTCGGTAATACTTTTCACCGCCCACTTCCTCCGGTTCCCACCCCTCCCACTCTCTCGTTCCAAGGTATGGGAGGGGTTTCGCCGGAGTCCGCATACTCTCCAGTCCCTCCTCGATTTACGCTTCGCTCTTATCGAGGCAAGTGTAACATCGGATGTCTACAAACACGTTGATTCAGAGAATTTAATAGAGACAGTCAAAAAAATCTCGCAATCCCCGGCGCCAAAATTGACACCAAATCGGAGGCAACTGGCAAGAGCTTATTAGAATTTATAAGAAGAATTGTTATATTTGTTCGTGTTTCTTCAGCTATTGCAAACGCTCATTTCTTCACAACATCTAATTTTTAACAGTTCAAAAACTTCTCCGTCTGTGGTACAATGGTAAAAAAGGTTTTTGGGGGGACGATTCCATGGAAACCGTGGAGAAGAAGAAAAAACTGCCCGTAAAACGGCTGATCGGGTGGGCGGCGGCGGTGCTGCCGGCGCTTTTGTTCCTTCTGCTCTCCCCTGTCCGGCCGCTGGCAAACGCGGTGACCGCGTATTTCTCCAGGCCCATGAAGGCTGCGCTCGGGACGGTGTTCGGCGTCCTGCCATTCTCCGTCATGGAGCTTGAGTATGGCGCGGCGGCGGTGCTGCTGGTCGTCTTTCTTGTGCGGACCGTGTTCCTGACGGTGAGAAGCGGCAGCCGCGCCGGGACGCTTCTCCGGTGGACGGGGACGCTGCTCCTGACAGTGCTGCTTTTGCTGGACTATTTCCTCTGGTGCTTCGCCATCGACTACCGCTCCGACTCCTTCGCTGAGAAAAGCGGCATGGAGGCGCCGCCTGTGGAGCTTTCGGACCTGTACGCCGTCACAAAGCTCTTCGTCCGCAACGCCTCCCGGTACGCCTCTCAGGTCCGGCGGGACGAAAACCTCCACTGGGCGGAGGAACTGGATGATTATCTGGGGAGATCCGAGTACATATACGAAAATCTGAGCTTTGAGTACCCCTTTCTCCCCGCAAAGTCCAGAGTGCCCAAGAAGATGTACCTGACCAGCCGTCTGTCCTCCCGGATGGGCTTCACCGGGGTCTACTTTCCCTTCTCCGGGGAGTCCAACATCAACATCGACGCGCCCGGCCCCTTCATCCCGGAGACGATCTGCCACGAGCTGGCCCACCAGAAGGGCGTCTACGCCGAGCAGGAAGCCAACTTTGTGGGCATCCGCGCCGCCATCGCCTCCGGCGACCCGGTGTACGCCTACTCCGGGCTCCTCTCGGGCGCGGTCCACCTGTCCAACGCCCTCTACGGCATCTCCCCGGACCTGTGGCGGGAAATCGCGCCGCTGATGAGCGACGAGATGCGCACGGACTGGAACGACAACAGCGCCTACTGGGCTCAGTTTGACGGCAAGGTGGAGGAGGTCAGCTCCAGGGTCTACGACGGCTATCTCAAAGCCCAGGGCCAGGAGCTGGGCATCCGCTCCTACGGCGCCTGCGTGGACCTGCTGGTGGAGTATTACGCCGACACGGCCCGGGAATACGAGGCGGCGGAATGAGCGCGGTGATCCTGTCCCACGCGGCCTTCCCGGAGCTCAAGGAGTACCTTCTCTCCCTGGGGCACACGCTGAAGCTTCTGGAGGATGACCCCCGCTTCGGCCCCGGGGTGAAGGCCCACGCGGACCTTCGGTATTGCAAGCTGGGCCCGCGCGGCCCGGTGCTCTCCCACCGCTCCCCTCCCCTGACCTCCGCCTACCCGGACAACGCGGCCATGTGCGCCGTGGTTTTGGACGGATTTCTCATTCACCGTCTTGACAGCACGGCGGCGGAGATATTAGAATATTGCCGTGAGCGCGGACTGCGCCCCCTGAACGTGCGCCAGGGGTACGCCAGATGCTCCTGTGTGCCCGTGGACGGCAAAAGTCTCATCACCCCGGATCCGGGGATATACGGAGCCCTGTCCCAAGTGCCGGAGCTCAGTGTTCTGAAGATCCGGGAAGGCCATGTGCGCCTGCCCGGGTACCCGTGGGGCTTTTTAGGCGGCGCCTCCGGCAGGGTCGGGGACGAGATCGTCTTCAACGGCGATTTGTCCGTCCACCCGGACTTTCCGCTTATCCGGGACTTCATCGCCTCCCGTGGCCTGGGCGTGCGGTTTTTTCCCGGAAGGGAGCTCACGGACATCGGATCCATCATAGAAACGGAGGAGAATATGATATGAAATACGGCTACGGAGTTGACCTGGGCGGCACCACCGTCAAAATGGGTCTTTTCAGGCAGGACGGCCGCCTTCTGGACAAGTGGGAGATCGACACGGACGTGTCCTCCGGCGGGCGGAACATCCCTTCGGACATCGGGCGGTCCATTCTCGCGGATATGAAAAAACACAGCTTTGCCAAAGAGGACTATCTGGGCGTGGGCATCGGCGTCCCCGGCCAGGTGTGGTCCGACGGCACCGCCGACGCGGTGAATCTGGGCTGGAAGCGCCTGCCACTGATCCCGGAGCTGGAGTCCGTCACGGGCCTTCGGGCCGTGGGCGACAACGACGCCAATACCGCCGCCATGGGCGAGTACTGGCAGGGCGGCGGCAAAGGGTACGACAGCCTTGCGCTGATCACCCTGGGCACCGGCGTGGGCGGCGGCATCATCGTGGACGGCAAGTGCCTCCAGGGCGCCCACCGGGCGGGGGGCGAGATCGGGCACCTGCCCATCGAGCCCAATGAGACCCGCGTCTGCGGCTGCGGCAACCGGGGCTGTCTGGAGCAGTACGCCTCCGCCACCGGCTGCGCGCGTCTCGCCATGGACGCCCTGGCCGAATTCGACACTCCCTCTACCCTGCGCTCCTGCCCCAAGATCGACGCCAAGGCCGTCTGGGACGCCGTGAAAGCAGGCGACGGCCTTGCCCTTCGGGTGGCCGACAAATTCTGTACATACCTGGCCCGGGGCCTCGCCATCGTGGCCAACACCGTGGACCCGGAGGTCCTGGTCCTGGGTGGCGGCGTCTCCCGCGCGGGAAAGGTCCTCATCGATATGGTCACCGAGCGTTACCGCGTCTACGCCTTCAACGCCTGCAAGGATACACCCATCGTTCTGGCATCTCTCGGCAACGACGCCGGGATGTATGGAAGTATGGCGAATCTGCTCTGATTCGAACGAGAATATGGGGATTCCCCCTCCGACAGGGCTGTCGGAAAAGAGGGATCATTTCTTCACATATGCAGATTCTGCGTGTTATAGAGATTCGCGTAATCTCCCCCCAGGGCAAGGAGCTCGCGGTGGCTCCCCTCCTCCGTAATGACCCCGTCGCGGATGACCAGGATCCGGTCCGCCGCGCGGACGGTGGAGAGGCGGTGGGCGATGATGAGGGTGGTACGCCCCTTGGCAAGCTCGTCGAAGGCCCGCTGGATCTTGGCCTCCGTCACCGAATCCAGCGCCGAGGTGGCCTCGTCCAGGATGAGGACCGGGGGATTTTTCAAAAAGATCCTGGCGATGGCGATCCTCTGCTTCTGTCCGCCGGAGAGAAGGACGCCCCTCTCCCCCACGAAGGTGTCGAAACCCCGGGGCATCTCCATGATGTCGTCGTAGATCTCCGCCCGCCGTGCGGCCTCGGCCACCTCGTCGTCGGTGGCGTCCGGGCGGCCGTAGCGGATGTTGTTCATGATGGAGTCCGCGAACAGGAACACATCCTGCTGGACGATACCGATGTTGCGCCGCAGGGACTTCTGAGTCACGTCCCGCACATCCGTGCCGTCCACCTGAATGGAGCCCTCGGTCACATCGTAGAACCGGGGGATCAGGGAACAGAGGGTGGTTTTGCCGCCGCCGGATGGCCCCACCACCGCCACGGTCTCGCCGGGGCGGACGTGGAGGGACACGTGGCGCAGGACCCGCGTCTCGTCCCGCTCGTAGGAGAAGGAAACGTCGTTGACGTCGATCTGCCCGCGCACATTGGAAAGCTCCACCGCGTCCGGCCTGTCGTCCAGTTCCGGGTCCACCCGCATGAGCTCCACGAACCGGCTGAGGCCCGCCGTACCGTTGACCAGCATCTCGGAGAGGGCGGCGATCTTCTTCATGGGGTTGATGAAGGTGGATGTGTAGAGGGTGAAGGTGATGAGGTCCCGGTAGTCCATCTGGCCCCTCATGATGAGGAAGCCTCCGTAGGCGATGACCACCACGGGCATGATGGAGGTGAACAGCTCCAGGGAACCCTGGAAGATACCCATGGCCTTGTACTGGGCCTTCTTGGAGCCCCGGAACCGGTCGTTGGCCTCGTCAAATTTGGTGTGCTCCGCCTCCTCGTTGGCGAATGCCTTGGCGGTACGCATACCGGAGAGGCTGGACTCGATGTCCGCGTTGATGGAGGCGGTGACGCGCTTGACCTGCCGGGAGGTGTCCCGCAGACGAATGCGGTTGAGGCACGCCGCTCCGGCGAACAGGGGGATCAGAATCAGCATCACCAGCGCCAGCCGCCACTGGACGGTGAACAGAATGGCGATGGCGCCGATGAGGGTGACGGAGGAGATGAAAGCGTCCTCCGGCCCGTGGTGGGCAAGCTCCGTGATGTCGAAAAGCTCCGCCGTGAGACGGCTCATCAGGTGCCCGGTCCGGGTCTTGTCAAAGAAGCTCACCGGCAGGGTCTGGAGATGGGAAAAGAGATCCTCCCGGATGTCCGCCTCCACCAAGACGCCGAAGCCGTGGCCCCAGTAGGTCACCACGAACTGGAGGAACGCCCGGAATATGTACGCCAGGATCAGCACCGCCATCACGGCGAAGAACGCGCCGTAGACATTCCCCGGGATCAGCTCATAGAGGCACAGCCGCGAGACGTAGGGGAAGGCCAGGTCCACCAGCGCGATCATCAGGGCGCAAACCATGTCCAGCGCGAAAAGTCCCAAATGGGGCTTGAAATAGCTCACAAAGATGTGGAAAAGGCCCCAGTTTTTGAAATCTCTCTTCACAGTAAAGCCTCCTCAGAAAAGAATGACCGCAAGGGAACCTTTGAATAAATCGACGTGCCGCCAAGATCGGTGCGTCGATTTGTTCAGAGGCTCCTTAGTATATCACCGCGCGCCGGATTTGACAAGGGCGGTTTTTGCGGACTTTACAAATCTCCTCCCCGGTGGTACAATAGAGGGACGTAGGGAGGCGAGGCGCTTGGATAACCATGTTTTTGAGGAAATATCGGTGTGCTCCTTCACCGGCAACCGCCCGGAGAAGCTGCCCTGGGGCGATAACGAGCGGGACAGCCGGTGCGTGGAGCTGAAGAGCCGTATAGAGGACGCCATCCGCCTCGTCCACCGAGCCGGAGCCCGTCACTTCATCTGTGGCATGGCCCAGGGCTGCGACCTCTACTTTGCCGAGACCGTGATCGCGCTGCGGGACGAGTTCCAGGGAATCACCTTAGAGGCCGCCGTCCCCTGCGAGAGCCAGACAAGAGGCTGGCCGAAATCCTTGCGGGACCGGTACATCTACATCCTCCACCAGTGCGACAAGGTGACCCTGATCTCCCACCGGTACGACCCCGGCTGCTACCAGCGGCGCAACAAATACATGGTGGACTCCTCCCAGGTCCTCATCGCCGCCCGCACCGGCGAACCCGGCGGCACCGAGCAGACGGTCCGCTACGCCAAAAGCGTGGGAGTAAGGGTGATCGAGCTCGTCATCGACGAAGAGCAGTAAACGTCAACTTACCCACCCCCCAAAAAACACCCCTGAGGGCCAACACGCAGGCCACTCAGGGGTGTTCAACTATCCCGTGATCACATAAACTTCCACGTCACCAGCTCCGCCGCCGGCTTCCGGTTTGCTTCTGTCAGCACCCACGTCAGATACTTATACGGGTCAACCCCGTTCTCCTTCGCCGTCTCTATGAGGCTGAACGGCACGGCGCTGGCCTTCGCGCCGCCGTCCTGGTATTTGCCCACGCCAACATGGCGTCCAGGACCGGCTTCGACCGCTCCTGACGCATCTTTTTCCTCGGTCTGCCGTGGGGGATCGTTTGCCCTTCGCCACAGCCTTCGTGGCCGCGTCAACCCCCTCCGGGCGTGGGCCCAGCATTCACGCGCTTCACATTTTCCAGGCCGTTGTAGCCCGCGTATCCATCCGTCTGCAGGTATCCCTTGAACCCCTTCAGGAACTTCTTTGGGTGCTCCTGACCCCACCCCGGCTGGTACTCGTACAGCACGATGGGATGCACCGCGTATCTGCCTGTCCTGTACAGCCACATGAAGCTTTTGGCCTGCGCCGCTTTGTCCGGTTCGTGGAGGACCTGAAGCTCTGTCTCATCCGCGTGGGGCAGGTCTTGCTTCAAATGCTCCCTGTGCAACACATCATAGATGTGTTCCCGGTAGTCCGAGCACCATATCAACCAGTTTGCCATGGGCTGGCGGCTCAGCAGGATATTTAGCCGTTTGTACTCCTGCTCCTGCCGGTACAGAGGCTTCCCATTACGAACTTCTGCATCGCGATGTGTGCCACAAACCCCGGGGAGGCAAATCCTCCTGGAATCAGGGGAGGCTCCTTCGGAGTTTTCATCACCGGCGTGCTGACGTCGTTCTTCTCACAGTCGGCGCAGGCGTAGGTGTGGTAGACGTCTCTGTCCCGGACGCTGCCGCTTCTCTTCTGGCGCACATGGGCCGCCACAGGGGCGGGCTCGGACTTCTCCTCATCCGCGTACACCTCGGCCTCGTTGAACAGAAGGCTCAGCTGCTCCATGGCATCCTCCGAGATACGCTCCGAGGACGGGCCGAACTGGCGATGGTGGATCAGACGCAACTGCTCCATAAGCCAATTCAGCTTCTGCTCGAGCTCAGCGTTGCGGGCCTTCAGATCCTCATATTCCGCACAGGAAATGGTCACCATCTCTTCCGTGGTACTTGTGGTCAAAGCATCGTTTTCTATATGCTTATTGTACCATAAGTCGCGTGAGAAGTCCAATGTTTTCAAAGATTTTTTCGCTTTTTCACATTTCAAATGATACTCAAACCACCCACCGGTATTGCTGCGGCGTGATCCAGCGCGCCTCAGCGTCCGTCCGAGGCCACTGGTACACGCCCTGTTCCAGACGTTTCTACAGCAGGACGAACCCGGTCCTCTCCCAGTACAGCGCCTTGATCCTGTCCCGGCGCCTGCCGCAGAACAGGAAAAGTGCCTCCTGGAATGAGTCCAAGTCGAACTCGCTCTTCACAAGCCCCGCAAGAACGTGTACACACGGGGCAGGAGCAGTTGAAGTCGTTCAGCATACCGTCAGCGCCCTCACGATGGCCGCCACAGCTCCGCGTCGGCTCCCGTGTACACTTCCGCAACAGGACCTATGCGCACCGTAAATCTCGGCTCCTCCCGCCGCTCCCCGACCGTGGCATCAAATATTTTCCTTTTGCCATCTGTAGTACGTCTTGCGGCTGATGCCGTTCGATTCAAACCACTGGGCAACCGGAATCTCGCCTTCCCGGCATTCCGGCACCCGCTGGCTCCACGCCCGCAGATTTGCCATCTTCCCCGCTCCTCGGATTGTCAACTCGTCCATGTTCTGCCTCCGTTCTCTGTGATCCTCTGAGGTTCCATGGGATTACCAACGTATCTACGGGACTCCCTGGCTGAGCCATAGAGTCTCGTAGAGCCGTTGGGTTTCCCCGTACATTGTTTCACAGTATTCGTGTGGAGGGTAGATAGGGGGTGGGTTGACGGTTACGATCAAAGAGGGCATGGTCGCGGCCATGCCCTCTTTATAAATTATGACTCCGTTTTAGGGGGATCCGGCATCAGTGGAGGAAGACAAGCTCTATCCCTTCGTCCTTTCCCAGATTGCGGCTGTAGAGCTTGTCAACAGAGTTGTTCCAGTGCTCGTGGACGCCCAGATTTGCGACCTCATGCCCCCGGCTGTCGGTGTAGACCGTGCCCGAGGGGGCGTCGGACACAAGCCCGGCCTCGTGGATGTAGTTCTCCACGGCGGGATTCCCCCGCAGGGCGCCGTTGCGCTCCGTGACGGCGGGCTCGTTCATCAGAAAGTCCGCGCCCACGCTGTCGATGGCCACCGGGTCCTGGGAGACGAACACGCTGGAGGTGTAATCTCCGTTGAAGGGGGCCTGCCGCCATCTGGCGTTGTCCCCGGTGATCGACGCCCCCTCGCCGGGGGCACAGATCAGAGCGTCCAGCATATAGAGCACCGTCTTCCCGCCCAGGTCCGCGTTTGCCATCAGGTCCACCAGGGGGCTGTAAATGCCCATCTCATTTCTTGTCAGCCACCGGTGCAGATTGGCCCCCTCCGGCGGGCGCATGACGTTGCCGTTCAGGAAAGAACCGAAATGATTTTTGCCGCAAAGGGTGATCCCATAGCTGTGGCCCTTCAAATTCGCAAGGTTGATGATATACGAAGCCTCCGTGACACAGGTGGGCAGGTAGTTGACACACCCGGAGAACTCATGGGACCAGACAATGGGGGCAGACCTGTCAGCCTCGCCGGTATCCCGGTCCACAAAGCGGACGCCTTTCAGTTCTCCCTCGGTACACATCTCCACCATGTAGTCCGGGAAGAGCCGGGACACGTCATAGACCGTGATGTCCCCCGGCGCGACGCCCGCCTCCGACACCAAAGAGGTCAGCAGTGCCTTCAGCAGGACCGGGTTCGTGTAGCTCATTCGCGTCTCACCGGAGGTATCGTCGTCGTAGACGGCGGAACCGTTGATGTTGGCCTTAACGGCGATCTTCTCTCCCCGGACATACCCCGCGCCGCCGTTGTGGGCGGTAAAGAGGGCGTCCCAGCCGTCCTTCGCGTTCTCCCTCCCGCCCAAGGAGGCGATGGAACTGTTGACCATGTCCAAAATGACGCTCTCATCGAAGTGGCCAGGCTCCCACCAATAGCCGTTTCCGTCCCAGTCCACGCTGTCCGGGTCCCAGTTCCAGACCACGCGCCCCGGCATGGCTCCGACACCTGTGCCGTATGGCTCGTGCTGTGGATAAATTCCGTCGTAGGGCAACGTGGGCACCTCCTTTGTCGCAGGCAGGTCGAGTTCATCGATCCACCCCCGGATCTCTGCCGCCGCCGCGCCGCTCGCGAAGCGCCTCCCGTTGAGCCAGTTCGCCGTGTCCGGAACAAGCCCGTGCAGATCGTCCGCGCTGGAGCCGATGCCGCTGGAGTGGGAGGTACAGAAGGGAATGGCGGTCTTGCCCGCAAGATCGTGGCTTTCCAAAAAGGTACAGATGATCCTCGGGGCCTCACCGTGCCAGATGGGCCAGCCCAGGAAGAGGATATCATAATCGTCCATGTTATCCACGTCCTCCGCGATGCCGGGCCGGGCGTTGGGGTCCGCCTGCTCCCGGTCGGCGCGGCAACCGGTGTAATAGGCAAGGTCCGCCTCCGTGTAAGGTATCTCCGGCACGATCTCAAATAAGTCCGCGCCCAGGTAGTCCGCCACTGTCTCCGCCACGCCCTTCGTGGTGCCGGTGCAGGAGAAATACGCCACCAGGACCTTTGATTTCCGCGGATTTTCCTCTGTGCCGGATTGGACATATTTGACATAATCGTACAGCACAACAGCCGTCTCCGCCCTTGTGACGCCGGTTTTTGGGTCGAAACGGTTCCCCTCCTTCCCGGTGATGACGCCCCTGGCCCCCGCCCATGGGGCCGCGTCCCGGGCCCAGTCGGAAAGCTCGCTCAGATCCGCAAAGCTCACAGCCTCCGCGCCCTCCGGGGACCCGGCATACCGCCACAGCACCGCCGCCAGCTGCTCCCGTGTCACCGTGTCTTCCACGCCGAAGGCGCCGTCTCCGTATCCGCCCATGAGCCCCTCGGAGGATACCCAGCGCACCGCCCCGGTGAACCAGCTGTCAGCGGGCACATCCGAAAAATCCATTGAAAAAACCGCCTGTGGCTCACCTTCCAGCCGCCACAGCACCGCCGCCAGCATGGCACGGGTCATGGGGCCGCCGGGTGAGAACAAAGTCTCAGAGGTCCCGGTCATGACGCCGTTTTCCGCGCACCAGACCACGGCCTCGGCGTACCAGGCGTCGGGAGGCACATCGGTGAAGTCCTCCCCCTCGGAAGCGCTGACCGGCGCCGCTATGGCCTGTCCTGTCTCTCCGAACCCATCGGCCTCCGCCGCCATCCCGCAGGCGGCGCAGGACAGGAGCAGGCAGAGCGCCAGAAGGACCGCCGCTTTTTTCATTCCATCTCACTCCTTGCGGTTTTTCATGAGCAGACGTGTCCCAAACGTCACCCGAGATACTTTTGAAAGAAGTCCGTGAGCTTATCAAAGGGGATCGAGCCCTTCCCGCCGCCGTCGTAGAGGTCCGTATGGACCGCGTCCGGGATGATCATGAGCTCCTTGTTGTCGGAATACGGGTTGTTCCGCACCATATCGGCGTAGGCGTCCCTCGAGAAGTAGCAGGAGTGGGCTTTCTCGCCGTGGACGATGAGGACGGCGCTTCTGATCTCGTTGGAGTATTGCAAAATCGGCTGGTTCAGGAAGCTCATACACCCGGTGACGTTCCAGCCCCCGTTGGAGTTGAGGCTCCGGGCGTGGTATCCCCTCGGCGTCTTGTAGTAGTCGTAGTAGTCCTTCACAAAGAAGGGCGCGTCCTCCGGCAGGGGGTCCGCCACGCCGCCGCCCAGGGCATAGACGCCGGATCTGAGATCCGCGATCCGCTGGGCGTTCAGGGCTTTTCTCTTCTCATAACGGGCCTCCTCCGAGTCCTCCGCGTCAAAATACCCCTTTGCGTTGACTCGGGCCATGTCGTACATGGTCATAGCCGCCGTCGCCTTGACGCGGGTGTCCAGCGCCGCCGTATTCAGCGCCAGCCCACCCCAGCCGCAGATGCCGATGATGCCGATTTTATCGGGGTCCACATTGTCCTGAACGGAGAGAAAGTCCACCGCCGCCTGAAAATCCTCGGTGTTGATGTCCGGGGAGGCCATATACCTGGGTGTGCCGCCGCTCTCGCCGGTGAAGGAGGGGTCGAAGGCCAGTGTCAAAAATCCCCGCTCCGCCATGGTCTGGGCGTAGAGGCCCGCCGCCTGCTCCTTCACGGCGCCAAAGGGTCCGCACACCGCGATGGCGGGGAGCTTTCCCTCCGCGTTTTTGGGAACGTACACATCCGCCGCCAGGGTGATGCCGTAGCGGTTTTGGAACGCTGTCTTTTCGTGGTGTACCTTCTCGCTTTTTGGGAAGGTCTTGTCCCAAAGGTCCGTAAGATTGGAAATAAAGTTCTCTGCCATTGTAGATTTTCCGTCCTTTCATTGATTGTCATATTAAAGTTGTTTTCGAGATTTTCTGAAGCAGAAAGTCGAGACAGTCCACCTTCCGCTGACTTTCATGCATCTCATCCATCAGGTCGCATCGGCGGCGCCGCAGCCTGGCGATCAGTATGGCCCTCTCCCCGCTCTCATAGAGCCGACACGCCTCCGAAATCAGCTCCGCCCCGCAGTCCGCGTCCCTCAGGCATGAGATCAGCTCCTCCATATGCCCCGCCTCCCATCTGATCCCCATTATACACACTTGACGAGGGCGGCGCTAATTGTTATAATTAATATCACATTATTCATTTTCGGAATATCACGGAGGGACAACCCATGGAGATACGAACACTTCGCTACTTTCTTGCGGTGGCCCGGGAGGAGAACATGACCCGCGCCTCGGAGGTCCTGCACGTCTCTCAACCCACTCTCTCCAAGCAGATCCAGGCGCTGGAGGAGGAGCTGGGGAAGAAGCTCTTCATCCGCCACAGCTTCCGCATCGAGCTTACGGAGGAGGGCATCCTTCTGCGCAAGCGGGCGGAGGATCTGGTTTCCATGGCGGACAAGATCGCCGGGGAGTTCGCCGCCCTGGGTGACATCACCGGGGGTGACGTGTACTTCGGCCTGGCGGAGACCTACCAGATCCGCACTCTGGCCCGGGTGATCCGGCGCTTCAAGCAGGTCTACCCCGGCCTTCGCTACCACATCACCAGCGGCGACACGGAGCAGGTCACGGAGAAGCTGGACCGGGGCCTCCTGGACTTCGCCGTTTTGGCCCAGGACCCGGATACAGCCAAATACCACTCCCTCCGCTTCCCGGAGTCGGACATCTGGGGGCTTGTCCTGCCAACAAACCACCCCCTGGCCTCCAGGGAGAGCATCTGCGCCGACGACCTTGCGGGCCTGCCCCTCTTCTGCTCGGAGCAGGGGTGGACCATCGACCTCCCCCGCTGGGCCGGGGAGAAGATGGACTTGCTCCGCCTGGAGGGCTCCTTCCGCCTCTCCTACAACGCCTCCCTCTTTGTGAAGGAGGGCCTGGGAACTCTTCTCACCCTGGACAAACTCATCGACACCGGTCCTGACAGTGGCCTTGTGTTCCGTCCCCTGTCCCCCAGGCTGGAGGAGCGGATCTACCTTGTGTGGAAAAAGTACCAGGTCTTCACCCCCATCGCGGCGCGCCTCCTGGAGGCATTGCGGGAGGAGTTTACATAAAAAAGGGGCTGTGAAAAAAGCCCCATAAAAAGGGAAGAGAGTTACCAAGACCCCCTGGTAACTCTCTTCTCTTTTTGGTATAATCATTTTGTGAGAAAAAAACATACCGACACACATTATAGTCCAACGCAG
>CANQKZ010000059.1 GCA_947624585.1 uncultured Oscillospiraceae bacterium
GAGAACTGCCAGATGCTCTGCCGGGACTGCAACCTGAAAAAAGGTGCGCAGGAATAATCGGTCGTTTAACGATACCCCGGTAATTCAACAGAAGCGGCCTGCCAGAGCCTGGGTTTTCACCCCAAAAGCTCCTCTCAAAACCGCGCCATACAGGCATCACGACACATAAAATGCAATGCGCCAGGGCAGAAAGCCTTGGCGTATTGGCATAAAATCAGGGCTCCCGCGAAAGCCCAGCGAATGTGGGTTTCGCGGGAAAAAGGAAGAAGCGCCTTGACCGATGGAAGATACCCGCTTGCGGGGATCTGACATCTTCAAGGCGCTTCTGACGTGGCAAAGACCGCGCTATTTGATACAATGCAACGCTCGGAGCTGGAGCGTTGCATTGTATCAAATTCATCGGCGGACTGGTATGACCTTTGCGTCTTTATACTTTCTCCAATCCAGCCGCTGTCCGCAGCGGTCGCAATAGGCCATGAACTCCCGCTCCAGTGTTACATGACAAGCCGGGCAAACATAAAAATCGCTATACCCGCCAAACGCGGAGCGAAAGGACATGATCTCCACGACCGGTTTTGCCTTCATGCCACTTTGTCCAACCTTCTTAAACAGATCTATATCTCCTGCGCCGCCCGGTCCAGCGCCATAGCGATAGCGTCTGCCATGGTGTAATACCGGTACTCGCCCAGCCGCCCGCCAAAGATCACCTCCGGCCGCTCCGCTGCCAGGGCTTGGTACTTCCCGTAAAGCGCCATATTCTTCTCGTCCCGCACTGGCCGACACATCATCCGCCCCGGTAACCACTCCTGGGGGTATTCAAACGCCACGACTGTTTTCGGGCTCTTTTCATGTAGGAAGTGTTTGTATTCGACCACACGGGTACAGCCTGAATGTTCCTCGTCATTCTCCTCCGGAATGACGACTGCCTCATCCTGATAGCACTTCTGTTCCAGTTCCTCCAGCTCTATTTTGAGACTGTCATATTCCAGGTGCCCTTCACTGTACTCAAAGAATCCGTCTATGGTCCCTGTGTACAGCACCTTGTCCGAGATATTCGGAAACGCCTCCATCAGCATCTGCCAGCTCACACCTGTCACCGCCGGGACGCCCTTCAGCAGTCCTTCTACCAAGCCGTTATAGCCGCCTTGTGGAATACCTTGGTGCGCCTCGCCGAAACCTCCGTCATAGGAGACAAAGGAAACAAACCGGTTAACATAATTCCAAACTTTCTCGTTGTCCGTGTGAAAGATATGAGGCCCGTACTTGTGGACGGTGACGCCATCCACATCCTCGCAGGCCACGTTGCCGCCCAGTTGGGGCCGGCCGTCTATCACCAGACACTTCTTTCCCTTGTCCGCCATCTCCCGGGCAAAGGTGCAGCCGTACAGACCTGACCCCACGATGAGATAATCGTAGTGCCCGCGGAGGCTGGCCCATATGTCCTTCCCCTGATCCAGTGTGATGGTCTTGTCCAGGTACTGCTGATACAGACCGCAGAGTATCGCCGTGTCCCCGCAGGCGATCTGCTCCCCATGCTCCAGCCACAGCACTTTCGTACAAAGCTCCCGTACCTGCTCCAGGGAATGAGACACCAATATGGTCGCCGCGCCCCCGGCGATGATCTCCTTCATTTTCGCCTCGCTCTTCTTACGGAAAGCCCCATCGCCCACGCTCAGCACCTCATCCAGGATGAGGATGTCCGGCTGCACCATGCTGGCAATGGCGAAGGCAAGGCGGCTCTTCATGCCCGAGGACAACTGCTTAAAGGGCCGATCCTGAAAAGCCTCCAGCTCCGCGAAGGCGATGATCTCATTGTATGTCTCGTCCATGAATTTCCGGGTATATCCCAGCATGGCGCCGCGGAGATAGGCGTTTTCCTTCACCGTCAGGTCCCCGTCGAAGCCGCTGGCCAGCTCCAACAATGCGGCCACGTTCCCCTGCCGGGTCACATAGCCCTCCGTGGGTTCCATGATGCCGGCCACAGCTTTCAGCAGCGTGGACTTGCCAGCGCCGTTGGAGCCGATGATCCCCAGCATCTCCCCCTTTTCCAGCGTGAAGCTCACGTGACGGTCCGCCCAGAACTCATTCACATGGTAGTTATGGGTCAGCTTCCGCATCACGTATTCTTTGAGGCCGATCTCCTTGAAGTCCCCGGTCAGGTACTGAATAGAGACGTCATGTACTTCTAAGATACTCATAACACGGCCTCACACGTAATACAGGAATTTGGTGTTATACTTCTTATACATGAAACACCCCAGCCCCAGGACAATGGCCACGTCTGCCAGCATCAGCAGATGGAACCAAACCGTAGGGATTGTCGCTTCAATGACGATCTTGCGGAAGTAACGGATGAACAGATATACCGGATTGAGCAGAAACGCACACTGCACGTTGTAACTATAGCTGTCAATGGTGTAAAAAATCGCAGACATATACATCAGCAGCATGGTAAAGACAGACCACAAATACTGGATATCCCGGAAAAATACAAACAGTGCCGACAGAATGAGCCCTACGCCGATGTTGAACAGGATCAGCATACACAAGGGATAAAGCAGCGTGATGAGCTTCCAAGTGAACGGGATATGGTCGATCACACAAAACACGACGAACACAACCAGACTCAGTCCAAAGTTGATCAGCGTCTGCACGTTTTTTGAAAAAAGGAACATATACTTTGGAACATTGACCTTCGTAAAGATTCCGGCGTTGCCGACGAGGGAAGTCATCCCCTGGGAGGTGGCTTCGCTGAAATAGCTGAACACTAGGTTCCCGCAAAAGAGGTAGATAGTATAGTGTTCCGTCGTCCGGCCGAAGAACTGGGTGAACACGATCTTCATGACAAACAGCGTCAGCAAGGGCGACAGCACGCTCCAGGCCATGCCCAGAATTGTACGCTTATATTTCTTTTTGAAGTCCCGTTTTACCAGCTCGTCAAAGAGGAACCGGTACTGGATGAGCTTTTGAAACATCCTGCCCGCCGTCCTTTATCTGGATAATTGTTCCACTATTTTTCCGCAGTTAGCCGCCATTCCGTCCCGTGGCCCGGTGAACCCAAAGCCATAGGTAACACCAAGAAAGGCCACGCCGGCCTGCTTCGCGCCTTGGGCGTCATGGACGCTGTCCCCCACAAGGACCGTCTCCTCCGGGGCAGCGCCCAGCTCGGCCATGCACCTTCTGACGATGTCACTCTTGCTTAAGCTGTCCCGGTCGTCCATCCCGCAAATCACATCGAAATATCCACCCACACCCAGCCCGTCCAGCAGCCGCCGGGCCAGATCCTCCGCCTTCAGCGTTGCCACAGCCAGCTTGTATCCTTTCCCTTTCAGCGCGGAAAGGCACCGGTCCATCCCTGGGTACAGTCTGCTCCCGGCGACGCCCACCTCCGCGTAGCGGGCCCGGTATATCTCTATCGCCCGGCGGGCCTCGTCCTCCGAATAGCAGAACCGCTCCCGGTACGTCTTATAGAGCGGTCCGCCGATAATCCCCTCCAACACCCTGTCGTCCGTAATAGGCCGGCCCATGGCTGCGTTGGCGTACCGGTGGCAGGCAATGATCCCAGGCGACGTATCCGCCAGTGTGCCGTCCAGGTCAAACACGATCAGCCTGTACACCCTCAGCTCTCCCAATAGGCGCTGGGCGTCAGGGACACGATCTCCATCCTCTCGCCGATCTCCCGCAGCTGGCGGGCGATGGACCGGTTCTTCCGCTCGATGTCCCCCGGGTCCACGCTGTTGATCATCTTCTCCTCGAAGTAGTTCTCTCCGGACTCCCGGCGGAAGCCGTCGAAGCCCGCCACATACACCCGCCGCAGGCCTAGCTTTTCCATCAGCCGCATCAGCATCACGCCGGAGTTGTCCGTCTCCTCCCGCTCCCGGTCGCACAGCCCCGCGTAATCCACGCATATGCCGCCCTGCACGATGTTCGGCAGATTGGACGTGAGGATTACCGGCACATGCAGCCGCTCCGTGTCCAGCATATACAGCCTCTTCAGGTTGCTCACGAATACATAGTCCCCCGGCAGATCCCGGACCGCGGCGTTGATGGCGATGACCGCCGGCTTCTTCTCCCCGATGAACCGTTCGATCTCCTCCCGGTATGTGGCCAGGCTCTTGCCCGGCGCCAGCAGCAGCACATCCCGGTCTCCGATCTCCTTTTTGAGACGGGCCCGCGCCCCCTCGTCGTCGATGTTGTGGTTCTGGAAGCTGTAATACATCTCCCCGATGAGCTGCTTGTTGTAGATATACCGCTCCTGCTGGGGGATGTTCCGCAAGATCAGATCCACCTCGTTCATGGTCAGCGTCTGCTTGTTCATAAGGAACGCCGCGTAATTGGGGTGGCACTGGTGGATTGCCGCCACGTAATAGTGGACGTTATAGCCCCAGCTCGTCCGGGTATAGATGGGATATATGTAGTCGTCCAGGATCTCATAGACCGGCATCATCTCATAGCGTTCGGCGCACAGGCTGTTCATATACTGAGCCGCCAGCTCCGTGCACAGATTGCCCGCGCCCCGGCCCATGCCGTACACAGAGCAGTCCAGGATGAACTCCCGCGGGGAGTCATACTCGATGATGCTCTGGGCGTTGGCGTAGGACATCTGCAAGTTGTTGTGGGAGTGGAAGCCCAGCCTGACGCCGGGGACCAAGTTGTGGTCGATGATGTCGATAAAGTGCAAAAGCTCCCGCCGCTGCAAAAGGCCCAGGGTGTCCACCAAGTAAAAGGCGTAGGGTTTAAGCTCATTGATCTTACCGATCAGCTCCAGCAGCTCCCTGTCGGTATAGGCGGTAGTCCCCACCGGTTGCATACACACGTCATAGCCCTTGCCCACAAGGCACCGGGCATAGCGGAATGCCTTATCGGTCTCCGTGCCGTCGCCATGGAAAGTGATGCGCACGATATCCAGCCCGCAATCCGCCGCCGGAGGCAGCACAACGGGGTCCATCTCCATCTCCCCGATGGCGATCATAGCCGCGACACGGCTGGCGCCGCCGCAGGCGTCCAGCACCCTGTCGATTTGGGCGCAGTCGTTGTAGAGGCTGTCGTCCTCCGTGCGGGGCAGATCGGTAAGGAAACCGACCTCGATAATATCCATCTTTGCCTGGTCCAGTTTGGCACATATGCCGCAGATGACGTCCCGGCCAAAGTGCCACTTGTTGATGTACCCTCCGTCCCGGAGTGTACAGTCCAATAGCGCGATCTTGCTCATATATGTATCTTTCCTGTCTCGATCTCTCCCTGAATGATCTTTCTAACCTTCTCCAGGTCCTTTGGCGTGTCCACGGAGAGAGAATCGGATTCCACCTCTTTGAAATGTATCTCTTTTCCGTTCTCTAAGAACCGAAGATGATCTATGTCCTCTGTCCGCTCGAGCGGTCCCTGCTTGGCATGAACAAAGAAGTCCAGTCCCTCCTTGGTGAAGCACTCTATTCCCACGTACTTATAGTAGGAGAACAGCAGTGTCCCCCGGGGATAGGGCACCGGTGTGCGGGACATATATACGCCTCGTCCATCCTCCGTCATCGCCACCTTGATGTTGGCAAAGTCGATGGTCTCGGCAGGATCGGTGAGCTTCCTCACGGCGCCGCTGTAGTAATACCGGGGCGCGCCCTCTCCGGGCAGCACCGCACGGATGCACGCGGCGGATATCATGGGCTCGTCCCCGTTGACGCAGACGTAATAGTCCGCAGCCACCTTTTCCGACACCTCATGGACACGGGAGATATGCTCCGGCAGGTCCGGGGACGTCATGACATAGCGCATTCCCCATTTATCGCATACAGAGGCAATGCGCTCGTCGTCCGTGGCCACCAAGACCTCCGTAAACGCTTCCACTTCCTTTACCCGCTGGTACACCCACCAGATCATGGGCCGACCGCAGATGTCCGCCAGGGGCTTGCCTGGAAACCGGCTTGACGCATACCGCGCCGGGATGACCGCGATGATCTTCATAGTTCGTTGCCTCACTTTCGCAAAAGTTTTTTCCGTACCCGCAGCATCCAATAGAATATCTTCTTCAAGAACGGCCCATAGGGTCCGTCGCCGATGGCGCGTATCTTTATCATGAGTTTATATGTATTAGTCTGTTTCATATCCGCCAGCTCTTTTTCAAGAGCCCTCTCCCGTGCGGATTTGCCGGCAAGCGGAGGCGTCAAGAGCACCCGGAGGCTTGTCCGGGGCAGCGTGATATAGTCCGGCTCACCAGCGCAGGTGGAAAAGTTGTGCTCAAAGGCGCACTTTTTTGTGGCATTACCAAATCTTGTGTCCGCGACAGACAGATCCGCCGAAAGCACCGACACGATCTTTCCCCATAGCCGCGCTTTTCCGTCCAGCGGGATACCGTATTTCGCGGTCAAGATAATGGAGATACGCTCAGAGAGAGACATATACTCGCCCTTTTTGTCCCAGGCATCGGAGTACGTCTTCAGGATCGCCTCGATGGCCTCGTTGCCCGCCGGCGCGCCATATATCCACTCGGAATAGGTGGTCTTATCGATCAGGGAGAAGAAGGCGTTTTGATATTTCAGATAGCTGAAATAGTTGAGGATGCGGATATTATTGTGGATGAACACGCCGCCATTCTCATAGATGTTTTTCAGCGCAAAATAGCCGGTGACCAGCGCCATATCCCCGCGCTCATAGGCACGCTTCACATAGTCGTTTTCATTGAGATCACAGCTTTCCGGGGACAGCACCACGATCTCGCAGCCATCATGGAACACCTTCTCCCGCAGCTCTGCCAGACGTTCTTCTCCGGGCGCGGCGGCAAAGCCGTCTACATAGACGATATTGGGGAAGTGGATATCGGAAAGACTGTCCGCCCAGCGCAACACGTCAAAGGTTTTACGGTCGTCCAAAACGGAATCATTGTCATAAAACCATGCAGCCTGCGCGTGAATCCAATTTACAAAAACATCGAAATATTGCCAGCGTTCTCTTAAATTAAATTCATTTCTTACCGCGACATAATGTTGAACCGCGTCTATGTATTCTTGGTTGCTGTTTTCAAGTATATATTTATCCGCTTCAACAGAATCTTCGCACATTTCCTTTCGAATAGTGCTTGTTGTTGAAGAACCTCGCTTAAACCAATAGTAAACAGGAAAATCCAAAAACCGGATCACTTTTGCATATGATTGTAACACTGTGAGATACCGCACATCATCAAAAATGATGTCTTCCGGCATCGCTCCGACTTTTTCAATTAAACTCCTATGAATCAATCTAAGCCAAAACTGTACCCCAGAAAGTATTGCTAATTCATTACTGGCCGTAATGTGTCGCTTGGTAAGGATTGGTGAGACCCGAACGATTTCCCCGTCCTCCTCGATTACCTCCATACCGCTCCCGCATACTAAATCTGCGTTGTACTCCTCGGCTTCCGCATAAAGTAAGGACAGCGCGTCAGCATGAATAAAGTCATCGGAATCACACCAATAAATAAACTCTCCTCTCGACTTTTGAAAGGCAAGATTGCGGCCTTTCCCCGGCCCGCCGTGCTCATCCGTCTTATAAGCGAAAACTCTTCCGGGAAACAGACGCTCATATTCTTTCAATATTGTATAAGAATTGTCAGAAGAGCAGTTATCTGCAAGAATGACCTCATAATCATCCGAATTGAAGTTTTGATTCAGCGCCGAGTCCAAAAACATTCCCAGATACTTTTCCGAATTATATACAGGCACACAGATGGATACCTTAGGGTTCTTATTCATCACAAACTCCTCTCAAGATAGCAAATTATTTTCTCCAGCTCCGTCAAATTACGCGGTGAGAAAAAAATCCGATCATCTTGATTTACAGCATTTGCAAATTTATCCAGGAAGCGCCTATACTCTGCCGTGTTTGCGTGAGGCCTCCGGCTGAGGCGCATCACGTCAAGCAAGGAGACCAAATATATCTTCTTGTCAGCTATCGTAAAGGGGACAAATAACGCGTTGGATGACACCGACAACAATACTTTGTTCTCAAGTCCCGGTTTCAATGCATACAATTCCCACGGAAGAGAATCATTTGCGTATGTGTGATATCCATGCGTCCGGTACAGGGCCTCGCCTTTGGACGACAATGGATGCATCTTGACGGCAATATTATCTCTTCCTACAACATCTGCAATGGCATCCAGTAGCTGCAGGTCATTGGACACTCTTTTTGACGAAGAGAAGTCCTCATTAAAGAAAATATACCGCTCATCAGGTATAGTATCATCCCCGAATATGTAATACAGCCATTCCGCAAACTGCCCCTCTTTTTTGATTGCAGGGATCGGCAGAATCGGAACATCCGCTTTCCCGCAATAGAGTTCAGGTTTATATAAAAAGATGTCAAGAACATTTTCCGTTATTCTCTTTTTCAACGGATATAGGGTATGGTCAATTTGATTGGTCAGTTTTAATGTCAGGTTTTCTGTATAGGTTGCCAGCCCTTCCTCAAAAATGTGAACAACCGGTCTGAGATCTCTTTTAACCAGGCTATAGTAAATCATCTTCTGAAAAACACCTTCAGGGACAGGCAGGAAATAATCTGTGTAGTGCTCACGCAGTGAGATCATCTTGCTATATTTTTCCGGATGCAAAGACCGCTTTTCAGTCGGCATCTCCATAATCAAATCATAATCCTGCTTTGCGTTATAGTCGGAAAAGATGATTTTATCAAACAAGTGCAGCGTCGCTATATTATCGCTGTATTTTCTTAAGTCAACAGATGAAAACAGTATGAGATCGGCCGGAGTATTTGGATAGTAGTGTGTTTTAATATTGATGGCATTGATCAGCTGTACCGCCGTTTCACACGCAAATAGCAGATACCTGTTTCCTTCCAGCCTATCGCGTATATTTGCCGTATTTATCCGCGATAAGAGCACATCAATAAAGGGGCACTTTTCCGCTGCTTCCCACCATATTCCGGCATACGGCATAGCGGCATTATTCCATGGTTTTCTGGTCGTAAGATAATGATAATTCTTTACGTTTTCCTCTGCGCAGCGGTATTCTTCCACAGCCGGATCACAAGGGGGAAGCTTATTGGCAGCAATAGATATCAAAGAAGCTCCATCCACATGCCAGTTCCATTCTATAGGGAGTTTTAGCTTATTCATTTTGAAAAGCCCATTAAATGTATCTTGCTCATAACAAAGGAAATAATTGTCTCCGTCTATAGCGAAATCCAAGATTTCTTTTTCTGAATAATCCTGACGAATTTTCCCTATGTTCAGAAGAAGCAATCCCGCATTCAAATATTCGGAAAGGCTGGACAGGCCCAGCTTATTGAATACCTTATCCGTAATATAGCTGCGCTGCTCTTCGTTAATTCTTATTATTGTGTAATAGACTATATCTTGCACAGCGCCGTAATAAAAATCCGTCAGATCATACTGGAACAGTTCCGCCACGTCTGCGCAGATCAGCATATCGCAGTCAAAATTCAGAACCACATCGTAGTTCTGCAACAGTTCCGGCATGAGGAGCCGTACAACGCCGGTCGCGCTGAAACGATCATAGTCTTCGCGCTCCTTCGCCAAATTCTGCTGCGGCTTTATCTCCTCCGACACGTCCACCACACGGATGGACACGTTTTCCCGTCCCTCGGCCATGGAGACCAGCCTCCGCTCCGTCTCCTCCTTCATGTCCCAGGTCATGAAAATGATATCGTAGTTGTACGCCGGAGAGGTATGCTCAATGATGGACAGCGCCGTCACCGAGGCGTAGGGGGCGAAGAAGTCGCTGGTCTGCATGGTGATGGCCAAGTTACTCTTTTCAAACGCGGGATAAATGGGGAGGTGCTCCATCTTATTACTTCTCCTTGTTCCTATTCTCTTCTCTGTCTTTGAAAAATGCTCGGGTCTTCAGATACACATAGCACTCGTACACGTCGTCCACCTGCAGGGTATGTATGCCCAGGCCGGCGATGCTCTTCTCGCTGCCGACCCGCAGCTCGTTGCCGATGAACACCACGTCGTCCCGGTCTATGCCGCTGTGGCGGAATATCCGCTCCATCATGGCCGCCTTCGTGTAGCCCCGGTCCATGATATCGATGGACGTCCGCCCCGCCGGCCGGGCGATCAGGCGGCCGTCGATATGGGCCAGCGTCTCATTCAGCTCCGCCGCCAGCCGCTCCCGGTCCTCCAGCGGCTTGATGGTCATCACCACGTCCCCGCGCACCTTTACGGACTTGCCCGCGAACGCCGCCGCGAACATATCCTGCAGCCCGGTCGGGAGATCATATTGCTCCGTCAGGCGGCCCAGCCTGTCCAGCGCCGCCGTGGAGAAATAGGTGTTCCCATAGTCTGCGTACACACAGACCTCTTTGCCCGCCGGAGCGTGCTCCGCCAGGACGCTGCGGATGTGCTCTATCCCGTTCCCGGAAACGATGGGTCCCTCGAACAGCGCTAGGTTTTCCTCGCCGGTCTCTAACTCCGCTGCGTCGCCCTTCTCATTCCACAGGGTCCCGTCCAGATCGAATAGCTGGCTGCCGCACCCCAGCGCGTCCCGGTAGTAGTCGGCCATGATGGCCCCGGCCAGGGCCTCCGGGATATGGGTCTTCGTGCCCGGCTCGCCCAGCTTTCCCCGGATGCTGTGATACTTCGCCGGCACGGAAGCCATGGACGGGACCGCGTTCTCATTGACCACCACCGTCAGCTCATCCATGTCCAGGTAGCTCTCCAACACCCCGCACAGCTCCGCCGCGTCCACGCCGTAGATGTCATGGTCCTCCGCGTTGTTCATGACCAGATACTTCTTCGCGGGGGATCTCTTTATCATCTCCCGGAAGCCCCGGTGCATGTAGGTAGGGATCAGCGACGACCATTGGGTCCCGGAGCTGAATATGATGATGTCCGCCTCCCGGACGATCTCCGACACCAGTTGCCCGGCATGGTGGGAGCCCTCGTCCGCCGCGGGGATATATTCCTCGTCTCCATCCATAAGGATGGCCCGGACGATCTTGTCCTCCGGGTCGTCCCAGATGACGATTTCCCCCTCGTCCCCAATCACATGGCCGGAGCGGGTCTCCGCCTTCAGGATCAAGCTCTTGTCGGAGATCAGATGAACCGTGTCCCTGAGCCCAAGGAGCCTCGCCATGCGGTCCATGGCCGCCTCCAGGCTGTTGCCGCATTTCGCGGCGCACGCGGCATAGAAGATATTGGAAAGGGAGAAATCCTTAAAGCTCTCTCCCGCCACAGTGCGGCGGAGGGTCCTGCCGTCCTCAAAGAAAAAGTAATCTATGAGCCCATCTAAGAACGCCAGGTCGTCCGCGTCCAAGATATCGCCATACTGCCGGAGGTAGCCCTTGGCCGCCTCATAATAGGCCCGCGGACCGTCCGCCGACAGTCGCACCTCAAAAAGCCGGTACAACCGGGCCTCGCGGCTGTCCGGGTCCTCCATGGCATCTTTATAGCGAATGGCGTACTGCAAAAGTTGATTTTTCCTGACGTCACTGGGGCCCAGTATCCTGTTTTCAAAGACCCGCCGACAGACCCCGGTAGATTTTCCGTTGTCGTAGGCGTTCACGATGACGTCCAGCCGGATGCGGTCTATCCCATAAAGCGAGGCAAAGCCCTTTTGCAGCGCGATGCTTCCTGTGCCGCCGCAAAATACAGCGATTTTTAACATACTTACTCTCTTGTTCTCTTTCTAAAATCTTGCAGTGAGCGTTTCACGGAATCCAGCTCCTCCTGGGTGTTGAAGCTCATCACTCGCCCCGGTGTGAGCTCGCAATACTCCGCCGCCATGTCCTGCTGCCCGTAAAACCATGTGAAGGCATCCAGCAGGCCCATCTCCCCCCGGGCGGGGTCATAGGTATTCTCGTCATAGACGTCCAGGCCAAGATGGTGCTTGTACTGTCCCAGGTCTTCCAGCAGCGGCTTCGTGCGGAAGGTAAATACGGACTGGTCATGCAGGCCCATGACACATTGGTCCGGCTCCCGCTTTTTGAAATGGGACCGGATGATTTTCCAGCCATAGGTGTCAAACCAGGCGTATGGATCACGGTCCCAGGAGCAGCCCACCAGCACCGGAGAGGCCGGGTCCCACGCGGACCGGGCCTTCTTCATCTCATCGAAGGGTTCGCTGCTCAAAAATACGGCGTCGCCCCAGCACGCGGTCACGATGTCCGGCGCCGCCTTGTCTGCGATATGCCGCAATCCCTTCAATATGGAGTCCGCGTCGCCTTGGCCCGTCACGATGCTGATGACCTCTGCTCCGTCAAGTCCGTCCGTGATCCCGGCGGCACAAGTTTCCTCATTCACTATGAGATAGATGTTCCGAAAGCGCTCCCGCGCGAGCCTGATCGTGTTCTCCACGTTTCTTCCCTGGCCCAGGTCACAGAACGCCTTGGGAAAACCGCCGAACCGCGACGATTTCCCAGCTGCAAATATCACTAGGCTGTCTGCCATAACCATGTCATCTCTCTTTCGCTTGGTCTTTGCGCCTGAACCGTCTCAGTTTGTACCCGAACCATGCTTTCGTGTAGGCAAAAATGTATTGGAAACCGATGGTGCCAACACGATATTCCACAAGGACCGCCCTGCGGTGATCCAACGCTATGATTTGTTTAATGTATGACTGTGCAGATATGACACGAAACACCGGCAGGGGGACTTCAAACAGCTGCATGAAACGCTCCTCCCGACCGGTCCAGTCAAAGGACAGAATGTGGTCACGGAAAAGCTCAAAGCAGGCCTCCCGTTCACTGCAGTCCCATATGCGGGACAGGAACCCCTTCAAGCTGCCAGAGAGCACACAGAAAACATATTCCTCCACATCGGACCGATACATTGTTTCCCTCAGTTCCTCCCATACCATGCGGTGGGACCGGATAAGCCCATTGAAAATATCGGCTGTATACCGGTAGGAAAGAGAAACATTATTCCCGGAAGAATGCTGCCAGTAGTAATAGACCGGACGACAGACCCGTTCAATGCGCGGAGCGCAGCGCAACAGCCTAGCTAAAAAGATAACGTCCTCTATCGGCACTGGCGGGAATTTAAGGCCATGCTCCAGAAGGAAACCGCGCCGGATTATCTTGTTCCAGACGCAGGGCGTACGCATGAGCGTACCAAAATCATCCGCCCGCTTTCGCGGTAATGTCGCGGGCATCTTTGTACCCTTCACGTCCAGTTCAATGTAGCCGCCTACCACCACATCGCAGCGTGTCCTCCGCGCTTTTCGCAGCATACGTTCATATGCCTGCGGCGGCAGTGTGTCATCGCTGTCACAGAAAGCGATCCATTCACCCAAGGCTGCCTTGAGTCCGGCGTTTCGCGCTGTATAGATGTCCCCGTGGGGTTTGCTGACAATGCGGATGCGGCTGTCTCTTCTTGCATAGGCCTTCAATATGTCCCCGGAGCCGTCCGTACTGCCGTTGTTCACGGCGATGATCTCAATATCCTTTACCGTCTGAGCCAGCAGCGAGTTCAGGCACGCCGGAAGATACCCCTCTGTGTTAAAGATTGGCACGACAACGCTTACTTTCGGCATCTCTGTATCCTCTTCATCCATCCCGGAGCGCGCCCTTATCCATCTGCCTCAGCGCGGAATACAGCCCCGGACTCAGCATACGCAGAGTAGTAGCCGCCTTTTTCCGCATATCCAATTCTTTTGACCTCATAACGTCCCCGTAGGCTCGTCTCAAATCCTTTTTCAAGCTGTCGGCATACTCCGGATTAGCGTGCGTGATGTTTTCCCGCATTCCTCGCAGGGTATAGCAAAACGTCGCTTTTGTGAGGTCGGCCAGTCGTGTCGCGCCGTTGTTTTCATAAAAGGTGAATCTCTCCCGCAGAGCATCCACGCCATCTATGCTGTGCGCCGCCTCCCTGCTGTTCATGAGGCTTCCGGACCGCCTGCGATAATAGTAAAGAGGTGCACCGGTACGTGCGATATGTTTTACTCCCCAAAAGGTTCTCCAGGTAACAAACTCATCCTCATAAATACGGCCCTCTGGAAACCGGATGCCATCGAAGCACTCCTTTCTCCACAGCTTGCTCCACACCACTGTATTGACCAGCGCCCCTTCCGTGCAGAGCTTCTCGCTCATCTCAAACCCATCCATGGATTCAAAGACTGTCACCGGGTCCCTTTTTAATCGTTTCAGGTCCGAAGTATAACCACATTGGGTCACGTCTGCCCCCGGCAACAGGAGGCTCTCCATAAAAACCGGACTGATCATATCATCCGAATCCACAAAGGATATAAACTCTCCCTCAGCCGCCGCCAGTCCTGCGTTTCTTGACGATGATGGCCCGCCAATTTTTTTATGGATGACCTGAACACGACTGTCTTTTACGTCGCACTCGTCGCAGATCGCCCCGGAGTTGTCCGTGGAACCGTTGTCCACCAGAATGATTTGGAGGTCACGGTAGGTCTGCCTGAGAACACTGTCCAGACATTCCCGAAGATAAAGCTCGGCGTTATACACCGGGATGATGACCGATATCACTGGCTTGCTCATGCTCTCACGCCTTCATATATGCTTCTCCGACCATGCCGGCCACTGTTTCGATATTGAATCCTACCTCTCGCACTGCGTCCGCGCTGTCAGGCAAACGATCATGGATCTTCATTATTTCTTCCGTCCAGACATTCACATCCATGGGAAGCGCCATGGCCCCGCTCGCTATACGTGCCTCCTGCGGCACATACTCCGAGCAGCACACCGTAAGCCCCGCCGCACGGGCCTCGATCACCGCGATGCCAAACCCCTCAAACAAGCTGGGGAACACGAACACGTCCATGGCCCAGTAAAGCCGCTCCACATGCTCTGACGCGCCGTAAAACAGCACCTTCTCTGCGATACCCAGTTCCCGTGCTTTTTCCCTCAGCATGGGCCCGTACTTGCCGTCTCCTACCAGCAGCAGCGCGCTCTCCGGCCTCTGCTTCACGACCTCTGCCAGCACATCCAGCAGAAAGCTCTGGTTCTTCTGATAGCAAAGCCGCCCCACATGGCCAATGACGTACTTTCCGTCCAGGCCCAGTTCATGGCGCACCTCTTCCCGCACCGCCAGGTCAAACCGGAAATGCTCCACGTCGATCCCGTTGGGGATGAATTGAAAGCCCTGCCTATCCAGCTCGCGGGCAGAGAATAAGAATGTTGCCGCGTTCTCGGAGCAGGCCCACAGGGCCGTGGCGTCCTTCGTGTACCGCTCCCGCGCCCAGCTATGTATCGTCAGCTTTATTGGCCGCGTCACGCTCTTTCTCAGAGCCGTGTTGTGGCTGTGGGCGATGCGCACCGGCACGCCCTCATCTTTAGCAATATGCAGATACGCCAGGGACAGCCCCTGGAAGGCATTCAGGTGCAGCACGTCATACCGCCGTTCCCGGAGAAGCGCGCGGAACCGCCGGTGATTCTCCGCCACCTGCCACTTACTCCCGGAAAGCTCATAGAACCGAATGCCCCTTGCTTTGAGTCTGTCGGTGAATACGCAATTGCCTAGCCTTGCGGCCACAACATCAACTTCTAATTCAGCCATGTCCAGCCGCGTCAGCACATTGCAAAGGAACGCCTCGATCCCACCGGATATCCAACTCTCACACAAACAGCACACACGTCTCATTCAGTTCTCCCAGCCATGTTCGGCCTGCTCTTTCTCTATCTGTTCCAGCATCAGCCGCTCCGCCTCACGGGACAGGAGTTCGTCTCTCTGGGCGAAATACAGTTTCTGCAGCGTCCGTGCGCAGGCGACCCCGTCCACAAACCCAGCCGCACGGCTCACCGCCTTTATGTTCATCCGGATTATCTCTTCCCTCAGAGGACCCCCTCTCGGGCCGATGAATATCTTTCCGCTGCGGATGCCGTTGTGCAGGGCATAATCCAAAAGCTCCTCCCGCAGGCTGTTTGGCAGATGGATAGT
>CANQKZ010000060.1 GCA_947624585.1 uncultured Oscillospiraceae bacterium
TTCTTCAGCTCCGACACTTCCTGCATCAGAGACTTGACGATGGACTTGAGGAAGATGACGTCGTCCTCCAGGTTGTCCACCCGGCTCTTGGGGGCCAGGGTCTCCAAAAGCGTCTGGTGGCCCTCCGCCAGCAGCTGGAAGTTGGGCATGACATTGTTTTCGATGTAGGCCAGAATGTGGTTCTCCGAGGCGCCGACAGAGGCGTCTATCATGGTTTGGATGGCCTGCAGGTCTTTTTCTTCGAGCATGGTATATCTCCTTTCTGCGGCCCCGCCGGGGGCGGCGCTTTTTTATATTTACAGGAACACGTCTTGGCTCTCGGCTTGCTCGGCGTACTGGGACGCGAGCCGCTGGGCTGCCTTGGCGTTCCCGTCGTTCAGCTGAAATGTGATAATATGGCCCTCGTCATCTTCGCCGGTGTAGGTGATGAGCAAGAACTTGGTGTGGGGCTGGATGAACCGCTTTTTCGAGGAAATGTCGATGGTTGTTTTCAACGTGTCTTTGGCCGACTGGCTAATCTGCTCGTTTGGGTAGATGCTTTCGGCGAGGGTCAAAAGCTCACTATATGGGATGACAGACACGTCATGAATGCTGTCTTGGGACAGGTGGAAAGAGCGGAACGGGGCATTCATGGAGATGAACTCGGGAGAACATGACAGGGAGCAGAACGTGCCCTTTTGGAGGTCAAGCCCCGCGATATGAAGGAAAGAACCAATTAAAGAGGGAGGCGTGTTTGCCGGGGGTGCCTGCCTGACGGGACAGCCACAGTGGGGGCAGAAAACAGCTTTTGTGCTGATAAGCTTACCACAGACGGGGCAATCAACAAGGTTGGAAGCGACTTCTTCTGGAGGGTTCATAGAAGCTTGTTTCATTTGCTCTCGGCGCCAAATCGCCTCATCATAGCGCACCTGTTCAAGAAACTCCGCATCCGGCATAGTGCTTGCCTTCGCCCGGTGCTGCTGGTATGCGGCGGCCCGCGCCTCAAACTCCTCATGATACAAGTCAGGGACGAACCTGCGAAGGAATATCCCTTGTACTGGGTCCCACTCCATTTCCCCTGCCCTTTCCTTTAGAGCGTCTGCAATATCCGGGCGGCCATTCTCCCTATATTTCTCTTCACAGAAACGAAAGTAGGTGTTTATATGATATTCTTGCTCGTTCACTGAAAATGGAGTGGTAAAGACCGGCCAGTTTTGTACGTCGTCTATATTCTCCATGCTATACTCATTTCCGTCTATCATGAATTTGAACGGAAGGCCGGTAATGTCCGAAAGGTCCAAATAGTCATGTTCATCCTCCGGCTCGTTGTCAACCTCCGACAAATCCGGGTAACTTGGCGTGGCGGCGGGCACAATGGGTTCTGGAGCGGTATCTTCTGCTACCTCGGCAGCCTCTCTTCTTCTCCGTATCAGCACAACGACAGCAACGATAATGGCGGTACCGACAGCGGCGAAGATGACCACGGGACTGAAAACGATGTCAAAGAGCAGGCGAAGAAGCCAGCGCAGGATATAGAAGAATATCACAGCCGTGGCGATATACGCTAGAATGGTGGCAAGCATAGGCGCCTCCTTATATCACCGGGCCGAGGAGGGCAAGTAGTCCTCTGAGCACACGCCGAGTATCTTGCCCTGGGCGATGATGGGCTCGTCTTCGGTGCCGACGATGAGGCCGTATTTCTTGTCCTTGTTATGGGAGACAAGGCCATCCGGGCCGGATTCTTTGATATAGAGCTTGGGGCCCTGGGTGAACAGGCCGATGTCGCCGAGCTCCACGCGCTCCTGTGCCCGGACAAAGAGCAGATCACCGTCGTGGTAGGTGGGCTCCATGCTTTTGCCGTTCACGGAGATTATGAACGAGGTGCCCACCGGCGGGCGCTTCACTAGGTCGATCATGTCATAGGAGGCGTCGTCGTTAAAATCGCCAAAGCCAGCGGTGGCGGACTGCAGGTACTTCCGGGTGGGGAACAGCTCGACCACCTTCTCTGGGCGCTTGGACTCTTCTGCATAGCGCTTTTCTTCGCAGGACAAAATGGCCTTGACGGCTTTCTTCCCGTGTGCATCCAGATCATGATAGCGCTTTGCTATGTCTGCATCATCAGTTGACAAGGACGAATACCCAACCAAGGCCTTTTCTGCCTTTGATAAGCCAATCTCCATAAGAGCAAGGATAGCCTTGGTCTGATTTTTGCAGTTGTGGGAGACCTCAAACTCCTTGACCTTTGCAAGCTGGCTGTTGGTCATGGTTATGGTTATTCTGGGTTTTTCGGTAGGCATAGAATCCACCTCCTAGAACAAATAATATCATCGGTTCAGAACTTGCGCAATAAGAAGTTCATAAAAAATACGACAAAAATAGTGGTGAACATTTGTTGAAAAGTTCATCACTATTTTTGTTGACACCGGAAAAGTTCAGAACTATAATGAAAAACGCAAAAAGTTCGGAACTTATGACAAACAATGAAAAGGAGGTGAACTTCATGACGGACATGAAGCGGGTGACGGTGGCGGTGCCGGAGGAGATAGACCGGAGAATCCTGGCGTTGAGGAAGAGCGACGACTATGTGCGCTGTTCCTATGGGGAACTCGTCCGCCGGCTGGTAACCGCGGGGCTGAAAGAGGTCGAGGATCGTGTGTCCGAGGCCGAACAGAAAGGAGCGTGAGCGAGATGAAGAAGCCGAGCATACAGACAGTGGCGCTGGTGCTGTCCATCGCGTCGCTGCTGTTCTCCATCTACTGTTCGACCCTGCCTAAATGAAGTGGGCGACCACGTTCCAGGCGAAGGCCGCGAGGGCGATGGCGATGGAGACCCAACTGGTGATGCTGGCCTTCCTGGCCGTGGCCTGGGCGGCGACGGCGCGGGCCTCCGCGGAGTCGGCGAGGCGGCGGAGCTCTTCGAGCTTCTTCATGCTGTAGGCGATGTCCTGGAACAGCTGGTCCTGCCGCTTCCGGCGGGCCATTTCCTCCTGCCAGTTCTGCACCTCGATCTCGGTGCGGTGCTGGTCCAGAGGGTCGGTAGGTATGAATCGCATAAAAAAGCCTCCCTTCGCCCTTATCCTACCACAGGGCCGGGAGGCGGACAAGAGAAAGGCGCGAGACTATGCAAATCAAAGAGTATCGGACCTGGTCGGTCGAGGACGTCCGGGCCATGTGCATCCGGGAGCGTCTGTACACCGAGGGGACCGGCGAGGAGTACAGCGCGATGTTCCGGATGGTAAACGACCTGACCCCGACGGTCGAGAACATCTACCGGGTGGCGGAGGACATCGACCGCAACAGCCAGTTCCAGACCGTCGAGAACATCATGTACATGCTGGCCAACGACGTGGTCAAGAGCGGCTTTGAGATCGTGGATGACGCCGCCCTGGCCGGAGAAGGGCCGGAGCGGGAGGTCAGCAGAAAGGAGATACCAATGGCGGAGAACACTTTTGAGGCCTATAAGGCCGAACTGGAGCATGCGGGTCCGCGGGTGAAGGAGATGATCCTGCACCGGGCGGAGCAGGAGGGGGACATCAGCTTCGAGGAGTTCATGGAGCTGTGCCGGATCGCCTACCCGGAGGATGCGGGAGCGGCTGATGAGAAAGGAGAAAGAATGGCAATACCGAGAATGAGGACGGCTCCCGGGGTGCTGGAGGCCATCCGGGCGGAGGACCCGAACACTGAGCTGACGGAGCACTACATACGGTACCTGATCCGCGCCGAGCTCGTCCCGGTGCTGAAGGTCGGGAAGAAGAAACTGGTGTCCGTGGACGATGTGATGGAGTACCTGAGTAAGAGCGCCGGGGCGCCTGTGCCGGCACCGGCGCCGACGGGAGAGATACGGCCCGTCCCGGTACGGTGAGCGGGCGGGAGCGCCAGGAGGACTGGGCCAGGTGCCGGAAGTGCCGGTTCGGCGTGCCGGTGTTCCTGGGCGAGGACGAGCTGATGATGGCCTGTACAAAAGTCCTTTATACAGGCCGGCCGCGGCCCTGCCCCCAGGGGAGGGGCTGCACAGAGTTTCAAGAGAAATAGGAGGACAAGTCTATGGCAAAGGTGATCATCGCGGCGGCTATGGCCTTCGGGCTGCTGGCCGCAGGCTGCATCGTGGCGGACAAGCTGTTCCCGTGCATCGGCCCGGTGGAGCGGTTCATCCGGCGGCTGCCATTAGGAGGTGACGTGGAATGAGGAAGCCGTGGTGGATGGATAGAGGGTCATGCTTCTCGTGCAGGAGCTGCGAGGTGAGGGCCTGGGTCCAGCCGTGTTTTGGCTGCATACTCAGTCTCCAAAGGACTGGATGGGAGAAGGACCACTGGTGGAGGGCGGTCTGGCGGTACCTCCGCTGGCTGTTCAGGCATCGGAGGAAGGAGGACGAGAAGTGAGGAGCCCGATAGGCCCCCACCAGCGGACCGGGCGCTGGCGGCGCCGGGGGAAGGTCCTGGTGCTGGCCGCGCTGGCAGCCGTGCTGGCGCTGGCGTCTTCCTGGATGGTGTGGGACCCGCCGCCGGAGCGGGAGCCGCCGCTGTCGGAGCTGGCCGTGGCCCGGAACTACTACGCGCTGAACGGTGAGAACGGCGATTCCAGGGGGAACCTGCAGAAGTACCCGGAGTTTGCCCCGTACATCCGGGGCGAGGTAGAGACGGTGGAGGAGTGTTTCGCCGTCGGATAAGAAGAGCCGCCCCCGGTGCTGGAACACCGAAGGGCGGCAAAGCCGAGATTTACGCGCCCTCAGTATAGCACATGAGGGCAGGAGGTTGCAACTATGGGATATCAATATCGGACCAGAAAACCGAAGCCGGCGCCGGTCACGCCGAAGATGCGGGAGTATAACCGGCGGCTGCTGGCCAACATCACCGCGGGCCTAGTGAAGGCGGACGATTTGACCAAGGCGCAGCTGCTGGACCTGCTCACGGACCAGATGGACGTGGAGAACGAGCGCCAGAAGACCCGGTTTTTCAGCTTCACCTACTTCCGGGGGCAATCCTTCAGCTTCTCTTACTGGGAGGAAAAAAGCGGCCGGGAGGTCGTTCTGATCCCCGCGGGGACGCTCATCAACGAGAAGAACCTGACCTGGGCGGTCCAGGAGATGGACAAGCAGCAGAAGGAGCTGTCCACCATGTTCGGGAGGTTCTACCCGGGATGAAAGACGAAGCCATCAAGAAGCTCCGGGAGGAGCTGAAGAGCGGGACCTTTGACCGCTATGGGAAGGTGATGAAGGATGCCGTGTGCGACGCGCTGACAGAGTTCTGCCGGCAGGACGAGGAGTTCGCCCAGGCGGTCGTCCAGGGCGGGAGCTTCACCGACTGCATGACGGCGGTCGGCAAGAAGGTCCACGGGGACGGCATCAGCGACATGGAGGCCTACGGCGAGGCGGTTCGCTTTTACTTCCCTGGCGCCGGCATCGACGTGAAGATGACCATTGACCTCTGTTCCAGCGTCCGGGACAAGGGCGGGGCCGCGCCGGCGAAGGACGCCGGCGTGGTCCTGGACCTGAGCGACTTCTTCTGAGGAGGCGAGCGGGATGGTCAGTTTTTATATGTCGGCGGAGGAACTGGCGGAAAAAGGCGTTCCGAAGTACCTTTTACCGAATAATAAGGAATCGGAACAGATCAACGACCTGTACGATCAGTACATTTTTTATAGTAGCGCGAAACCGCTTCCGGGCCGGTTCATATCAGCTACTTGCTGCGGACGTGTAAGGGAGTATTTCCCGACGCTGGTCAGGACGGAGACTCCGGAATATAGAAGCATCGTCCAGGGCAGACACGGAGAGATGGTGACATGTCCGTGGTGTGGCCGCCAGGCCAAGATGATATGCGAGGGACGCTGCCGCAGCCGGAGCCGATTTGACCAGTACAAACCGGTCGTGTTCTTGCGCAGCCGGGGCCGCCGGCTGGAGGCGTTGGCCCTGTGGTCGATGAAAAAATGCAGAGAGGAAAATGATATAGCCGCCGGCGTGGTCTATAAGGCGGTAGAGAGGTACAGTTTTGAATCTGGAAAAGTGGTCGTACACGGCCTGTTCAGGTACCTGTACGGATACAAGGATGTAGGGCGGGAGGTTTTTTCGTCGGCCAGCAAAATGAAGGATCTCAACCGGATAACAGAGCCGTTCACAGATGGGTCAGGCTATATGTGGCACAGGGAGCCATATTTCGTCTATGGCCTAAATGCATTGGAAAGAAGCTCCTTTCGGTATTGCCAATACGACGCCTGGAGCCTATTGAATAGAAACGATGAGAGGCATGCATTCCTCATACGGTATCTGATGCTTGCGGCCCTGTATCCACGAGATGTAGAGATGCTGGTAAAGCGGGGACTTGGCGGCATGGTGACCAGTTTTGTAGTGCTGAGAAAGAAAAATATGGACATATATACCTGGGGAGCCCCTGATCCGAAGGCTGCCTTTGGCCTCAATGGGCAGGAACTGAGGGCATGGACGGAAAAAGGCTGCGACATAGACGTGCTCCGCGTGTACAGGAAGATGAAACGTGCCGGCATGCAGGGAGATTTGGACCTGGCCCACAGGATAAGCGATGAACTGAGTTGCAATTCAAATGAATTTTTAACAATCTGCAGAAAGGCCGGGATCGAGCCGGCCTCTGCCGTTCGCCGGCTGGAAAGGTGGGCGGCTGAGTTCGATGTAAATCAATGGGGCGAGTACGATGTCGACCGCGTGTATGAACTCTGGAAGGACTATGTGACGTTTTGCGACAGCCTGGGCTACGACCTGACGGATAAGACGGTGGCCATGCCGGGCGACCTGCAGGGAAAGCACGATGCGGCGGCGACCGAAGTGGCCAGAATAGAAGACGCCAAGCAAAATGCCAGGGACGCTGTATATACCGAGAATATCAAACGCCGAGCAAAAAAATATGACTTTTCTATGGGAGACCTCTTCATTCGCGTCGCTGTCAACAGGCGGGAGATCGTGAACGAGGGGAACACGCTGAAACACTGCGTGGGCGGTTATGCCGGGCGGCATATGGAGGGGCAACTGACCATTCTCTTCCTTCGGCGCAAGAGTGCGCCGGGTGAATCGCTGGTGACCGTGGAAATGAACGGCAATAGGATCGTGCAGGCACATGGGTACCGCAACGACCTGTACGGAGAAGCACCGCGGGTGACATATAAGGCATTTTTTGACGCCTGGCTGGATTGGCTGGAGCGGGGCAGTCCCAGGAAGAAAGACGGGACGCCAAAACTTAGAAAAAAGAAAGGAACTGAAGCTGCATGAACGAAGAGATCATGAAGCCCCGGGAGGGCGAAGTCGCCCAGGCCCGGACTATCGAGGCCATCACAGCAGAGATCGTCACCATTAAGCGCCAGGCGCAGCAGATCGCCCTGTACATAGCCATCGAACTGGGCCGCCGGCTGACGGAGGCCAAGGAGATGCTCGACCACGGCCAGTGGGGCTCTTGGCTGGAGGAAACAGTCCGGTTCTCCCAGCGCAGTGCCGACAACTACATGAAACTGTTCAAGGAATACGCGGCCAAGAAGACGAGCCTTTTTGGGGCGGAGATAAATTCGCAACCGGTTGCGAATTTGAGCATCCGCAAGGCTTTGGCGCTGCTGGCGGTGCCCGAAGAGGAGCGGGAGACGTTCATTGTGGAGCACCAGGTGGACGAGCTCTCCACCCGGGAGGTGGACGCGCTCATCGAGGACTACAAGGCGAAGCTGGCGGCGTCCGAGGAGGCCAAGGCCGCCGCGGAGGACAAGCTGGAGGCTGCCACCCTTGAGCGGGACAGCCTGGCGCAGCAGGTGAAGACGCTGGAGGCCCGCCCGGTGGAGGTGGCCGTCCAGGAGCCGGACCCGGAGGAGCTGAAGAAGAGGGTGGACGCGGCCGTGGCGGAAGCGACCGGGCCGCTGGAAGCAGAGGCGAAGAAGCTCCGGGCCCAGCTGAAGGAGGCGGGCGCCAAGGCCGACGCGCTGGCCAAAGAGGTGGACGCCGGAAAGAAGTCGGCGGAGGCCGCCGCCGATGCCATAGCGGAGCGGGAACGGCTCAAGGCGGCTCTGCAGGAGGCAGAGAAGAAGCAGCGCATGGCCGACGGCGCGGTGGCGGCCTTCAAGGTGTACTACGACGAGGTCAAGGGGATGCTCAACGAGGCTTACGCCGGGGTGAAGACCATGGGCGACGATGCCGCCCGGGCGAGCTGCAAGGCCGCCGTGGTGAAGCTCCTGGAGACCTTCCTGGACCGGTTCCGTGAGGTGGCGTGATGGACACTAAGAACACTCCCCTGACGCCGGAGGAGCTGCGCCAGATGGACGGTCAGCCGGTCTGGTGCGTGACCGGCGATGGAGACGAGTTCTGGGCGCTGGTGGATGTGTCAAAAGAGGATCCATACGCCGTTGATAAGTACGGCAGGGTGTGGCCCAACTATTTATACAACTCGGTAGGGGTCGGAGAATACGGCCTGAGCTTCGCGGGCTGGCTGGCCTACCGCCGCCCGCCGGAGGAGGCCGGGACATGACCAGGACCTTTTGCGATAAGTGCGGCGCGGAGCTTCCGGACATGGAAGACGTCCGGCTGTCATGGGACGGGGGCGTGAAGCAGGAAAAAAGCGGCTTCATGCCCCGCCGGGCCGTGTATCAGCTCTGCGGCTGCTGCGCCCGGGCGGTGGACGATTTCATCAACAGGAAGGAGGAAAGGTCGTGAGCGAGCGGTGCGTGATAGCCCCGGAGCACCTGTACGTCAGGACGGCGGATATTGTCTTTGGAAATCTCTGGCGGCTCCTCCCGGTCATCAACGTGGACAAGACAATGGATATCCCCCGTGACTGGCCCGGAGTAATGGGGGTGCCGATAACGTTCATGGACAAGTATAACCCGGAGCAATTTCAGATCATTGACCTCCCCAGCCATATCAGGCTGGAAAGCGGGAGGCAGCCATATCGGCGCTTGATGATACGCAACCTACATCCGGCGCTGCCGGGGGAGATCGACCTGGCGGAGCTGTTTTCCAGGTTCGAGCAGAAGGTCGAGGTCGAGTTCTGTGCGCCGGAGGATATTCCAGAGGACGCGATAACGCTTTACAGAGCGCGGGACGATTCTCCGGTAGTAACGACCTGCGGAGAGGAGGCCGGGTCATGACCATGCTGGAACATGACCCGGCGGATGAGCATCAACGCCTGGGCCGTGGAGAAGGGCATCTTCACGCTGGACATGCTCTTGGAGGGCAAACTGGCACTGCCGGAGGCGCCGACGGCGGAGCCTTGCTTTCAGGCGCTGGGCTTTGCCTCGCGGCCCGAGAGCGCCGACGCCGTGAAGGAGCGGTACCGGAAGCTCGCCAAGGTGATGCACCCTGACAAGGGCGGGGACCAAGAGGGGTTCATGGCGCTGGAGGCGAACTACCGGCAGTGCCTGGAGCTTATGGAGGAGGTCTCGTGATGGAGCGGCTGACGGAGAGGGACGAAGACGGCGCGGTCACACTGAAATGTGACATTTACGCCGGCATAAACAAAATGGTGCTCCGCCTGGCGGACTACGAGGACACCGGCCTGACCCCAGAGGAGGTCGCCGCGCTCAAAGCCGAGCGGGATGAGGCGGTGCGGGACTTGAAAGAGATGGGCTATGCATACGGGTTCACATGCGAGGTATGCGCAAACATACGTGGAACTAAGGATAACCCATGCTATTACCCTTCCGACGTGAGCGTGGACGGCAAGATGTGCCGGACGTGTGACCGGTGCCCATGCGGACACTGTGACGGCGTCAGCCAGTGGGAGTGGCGCGGGCCGAAGAAGCTGGAGCAGTCCCTTGCCCCGGTGGACCAAAACGCCGGGGAATATGCCGCCGGGTCCGTTCTGGCCCCGGCGTGAAGGAGGCGCAGGCGATGCAGCTCTTTAACCAAAGTCACATCGACACTTTGGCCACGCCTGAGGAGCGCGTTCTGGCGGCAGCTATCATACAAGCGACCTATGATTTTCGTGATCCCAGCTACCGGGAGGAGATAGAGCAGTTTTTCCACGGCCCGCTGGTGGGGTCAGCGGGCCTGAACGGGGACGAGCTTCTGCGGATAGTGAAGAAGATCTGCGGCGTGGTGGTCCCAGAGCTGGCCGCGCCGGAGGAAAGCGCCACCGCCGTCTGCCTCAACTGCGGTAAACCCATGGAAAAGCGGAGCGTTGTGCAGCTGTACTGCACGACCCGGTGCCGGCAGGCGTATTACAGGACCCATGAGAGGGCGAGGGTCGAGGAACGGTGGAAGCCCATCACCTTCAAATGCGCCCGGTGCGGCAGGGAGGTCACGACGGAGCCGGGCACGGGCGACAGGCGGACGCGGTTTTGCGGTCCGCAGTGCGAAAAGCGGTATTACCGCCATCCGCCCTGGGAGGTGCGCCAAACATCTGTATGGGCCAACAGGCCGCCGAGACAGCCTCGAATATTCGTATGTGCTGAATGTGGTAAAAAGGTCGTGACGGACACGGACAGGATAGATAACCGGCGGCGGTTTTGCTGCCGAGAGCACTGCGCCAAATTCTGGGGCAGGTTAGAGAACAAGCTGGAGTGGCCAAGCGTGCAGAGGAAGCTGACCGTGCGGGAGCGGCGGCTTTCCATCCCGTTCGTCTGCAAGACCTGCGGGAAGACTGTGATCCCCGCCGAGATGCCGGAGGCCCGCCTGCGGACCGTGTACTGTTCCGCCGCGTGCGCCGGGAGAAACCGAGGGAGCCGATGAATCTTGATAACGTCCCCTGTCGCCGGCGGGCCATCCGGGCCTGGGTGGAGGAAAACACGGAGAGCATCGTCAGGGACCTAAAGGGGATTTACCTGGACGATCAGGGGATGATCGAGTTCTGGAAGGCCCTGGACGACACCTTGCAGCCGACACCTGGGCTGGTGCAGTACATATCGAGCGACCGCGGCATACTCCGCTTTTGGTTTTCCGCAAGGTTCCATATGTGCGGCCTCATCATCTTCCGGCGGACGAGGCAATCCTATGGAGTCCCCTTTGGCCGGACGGCGGATGAGACAGCAAAGATCATAAGCGGGTGCAGAAAATTCATGCTCCTGCGTGCATGGCAGGAGCGGGAGAAGGGAGACGGCAAATGACCATGCTGGAGTACGCCGGCCGGCGGATGAGCATCCACGGGTGGGCCCAGGAGTTGGGGATAGCCGACGAGTCTTTGCGAAGCAGGTTGGCTCGGGGGTGGACCATAGAGGAGGCGTTGAGCACGGTGCGGACACGGGGCGGGGACGGCTATGGGCGGCCGACGTCCCGATGGTGGCCCGGGCAAAGGGGGTCATTCAGTCCAGTCCGGCGGCCTTTGACAGCCCATGGGAGGCGCTGGCGGCCAAGATCGTATGCCAGGCCATCGCGGACTGGCCGGACCGAATGCAGCGGGCGGAGGTGGAGCGCTTCCTCCGGGGCCGCTGGTTCACCGCACTGTGCGGCCTGGATGGGGAAGAGATCATCCGGCGGCTTCGGGCCACCGCGTGAATAAGGCTGAGTCAGGGGCCTCGGGGAGGCCTCTGGCTGAACCTTATGACGTCGGGACACGCAATATAGGCCTCACCTCCGGGCAAGCCCGGAGGCTCGGGTATATCGCGGTCCCTCCTCTTCCCCACGCGACCCGCTTGCGCTGGGCTCGTGTGGGGGCCCCAGGGGACTATACATATAAAATCCCACGCGCACGCGCGCGTGTTTTATCCGGCTCGGTAACGGCGGGAATTACGGACAGGGGAGTACTGGCCGATGGTGGAGTGGTACATAAGGGAATATCAGTGTGCCAACGGGGTGTGCGAGAAGACGAAGTTCCCTGTGTTCCGGGACGCCATGGACCGGGATGGGACCCGGCGCCACCGGCGGACCGTGAACCGGGCGGAGAAGCTGACGGCGGAGTCTGCCCGGGAAGTGGCCCTTCTGATGAACAACAACTTCACCGCGGGCCAGGATTGCTATCTGACCCTGGACTACAGCCAGGAGGGCATAGACCGGCTCATCATGCGGGCAGGCACCGATGGGCGGGACGAGATCTACATCTCCGCGGAGAAGGAAGCGGAGAACTACATGAAGCGCCTCCGCCGGGCATGCAGGGCCGCGGGGGTGGAGCTCAAAAGCATATACGTGACCAGCGACATGGACGGAGAGTCCTTCGAGCCCGTGCGGGTGCATCATCATCTGGTGGTGAACCGGGAGGCGGCGGTCCTGGCGGAGAGCTGCTGGAAAGCGGGGGGCGCCAAGGCCAAGAGCCTGTACGGTCCCCACGGGGATCTGACGGAGCTGGCCCGGTACATGATCGCCCAGGCCCGGCCCATGCCCGGGCGGCACCGGTATCATCCGTCCCGGACGCTGGAAAAGCCGGAGCGGAGCGAGCCCATACTGGCCCGGAGCCCGGACGCGCCCCTCCGGGTGCCCGCCGGGTGCGAATTCATATGGCGCAGCGAGACGTCTGCCGGCCGGGCCCAGACGATCCGGTATTATCGTCCGCCGGAGAAGCGGCGAAAGGCCAGGAAGAGAAAGGGAGGGGATCACCCATGAGCTCATCGCGGTACATATGGTGGGGCTATGTACAGAGGATGGTGCAAAAATACCCAGAGCGGGCTGCCGCCCTGGGCGACCTCCATGCCGTGGCCATGACAGCCCGGTATTCCGCAGAGCCGGGCGGGGGCGGACCGGGCCGGTCGACAGAGACGGTGGCCACCCGGGAACTGCCTGCCACTGAACAGCGGGAATACGACGCGGTGCGGAGGACTGTGGAGCAGTATACCTACAGCCAGGATGGGAAAATGGTCCTGGCTCTGGTGCGGATGGTGTATTGGGACAGGACGCACAGGCTGTATGCGGCGGCCCGCGAGCTGCATATATCAGAGCGAACGGCGCAGCGCTGGAACAGGACGTTCATCTACTGCGTCGCGGCCTATTATGGGCTGATGCCGTAAAGTTGGCGTGACAAAGCCAAAAATATGTGCTACACTGGCACCGTGGAACAGTTGAAAAGAGCCCCGACGGAGCGTATCCGTCGGGGCTTTGCTATGCCCGGGAGGAGGTCGGGGACGTTGGCGACGGGCAAATATCAGCGCTGGCAGACTCCCGAGGGCCTGGGCCTTATCGAGGCGTGGGCCCGGGACGGGCTGACCGACGAGGAGCTGGCGAAAGCCATGAACATAAGCCGGGACACCCTGTACACGTGGAGAAAGACGCATTCCGACATTTCCGACGCCCTGACGCGCGGGCGCGCCGGCGCGCGTGAGCAAATATTAAATTCTCTCTACAAAAAGGCCACCGGGTTCAGCGTGATGGTGAAGGTCCCCATGCGGCGCCGGACACTGGACGGCGACGACCGGATAGAGATCGTGGAGAAGGAAGAATATTATCCCCCGGACGAGCGGGCGGCCCGGCTGTGGCTGAACGCGGACGAGCGCCGGCGCCTGCGGGACGACAAGGACGACGCCCCCGACGGTGGGGAGCAGGTGCAGGTGGTGGTCGACCTGTGAAGACGGTGAAGCTGTCGGAGCATATAGGGCCCGCCTTCTACGACCTGACCCGGGACGTGTTCGCCCATGGGCACACCCACTACGACATCAGCGGCGGCCGGGGCAGCCTGAAGAGTTCCACGGTGAGCCTGCTGGTGCCGCTGCTGCTGATCCGGCATCCCGGTACCCACGCGCTGGTGGTGCGCAAGGTGGCCAACACCATCCGGGACAGCGTCTTCGCCCAGTACATCTGGGCCCTGGGGGAGCTGGGCATGGCGGAGTGGTGGACGGCCCGGCGCACGCCCATGGAGCTTATCTACAAGCCAACCGGCCAGAAGATCATGTTCCGGGGTGCCGACGATCCCATGAAGCTGAAGAGCCTGAAGGCGCCCTTCGGCTACGTCGCCGTCACTCACTTCGAGGAGAAGGACCAGTTCAACGGCCGGGAGGAGATCCGGAACATCCTCCAGTCCACCATGCGCGGCGGATCCGTATTCTGGAATTTTGAGAGCTACAACCCGCCCATCAGCCGGGACAACTGGGCCAACCTGGACAGCGCCGAGGACCGGCCGGACAGGCTCCGGCACAAGAGCTGCTACCTGGACGCGCCGCCCCAGTGGCTGGGGGAGGCGTTCCTGGCCGAGGCGGAGCGGCTGAAAGCCGTGGACGAGCGGGCATACCAGCATGAGTACCTGGGCGTGGCCACCGGCACCGGCGCCAACGTCTTTGAAAAGCTGGAGGAGCGGGAGATCACCGATGAGGAGATCAAGGCCTTCGACCGTATCTACCAGGGCGTGGACTGGGGCTGGTACCCGGACGCCTACGCCTTCCTGCGCACGGCCTACGACCCCGCCCAGGAGCGGATATATTTGCTGGACGAGCACTACGTCAATATGGAGAGCAACACCGTCACGGGCCAGTGGATCATTGACAGGAAGTATACCGACTTCCCCGTGACCTGCGACAGCGCCGAGCCCAAGAGCGTAGGCGACTACCGGGACATGGGCATCCTGGCCCGGGGCGCGGTGAAGGGGCCGGGCAGCGTCGACTATGGGTTCAAATGGCTCCAGGTGCGGACCATCGTAGCGGATCCCCGGCGGACGCCGAAGGCCCTGGCGGAGCTGAAACAATACGAGTACGAGCGGGACAGGACGGGCAAGGTGGTCAGCGGATACCCGGATGAGAACGACCACGCCATCTCCGCCCTGCGCTATGCCTATGAGCCGCTGTTCAACAGGAGAGGGACGAGAGCGTGATGGGAGTTATCGACAAGGTGAAAAACATGGTGCTGGGCACCAGAGCCCGGGAGACCTTCGGGGTGAAGCCCCTGGGCAGCTCTGTGACGGAGGCGCTGGTGGCCCGGTGCGCCAACATATACGCCGGCCGGCCCGACTGGGCGACGGACCAGGACAAGGACAGCCCCATCCGGACGGTGAACTTCGCCGCCAGCGTGTGCGCCGAGACGGCGCGGCTGGCCACCCTGGCCATCGGTATCAAGGTGGGCGGCTCCGCCCGGGCGGACTGGATACAGGCGCAGGTGGACAAGGTCTACGCCCAGATCAGGACCTGGACGGAGTGCGGCTGCGCCTACGGAACCGTGCTCCTGAAGCCCAACGGCCAGGACATCGACCTGGTGACGCCGGACCGATTTATCATCACCGACACCGACGGCAGCCGGATCACCGGCGCGGTGTTCATGACCCGGACCTATGACCAGGAGGGGGCGCGGTACTACACCCGCCTGGAACAGCACCGGTTCCTGCCGGATGGGCGCTATGAGGTGCGGAACCGGTGCTTTGTGGGCTCCTCGGAGCGGGACCGGGGCGTGCCCATCGTCATCGATGCCACGCCCTGGGCGGGGCTGCTGGACGAGGTCCATATCGAGGGCCTGGACCGGCCCCTGTTCGGCGTGCTGCGCATGCCCGGCGCCAACAACCTGGACCCGGGCAGTCCCCTGGGCCTGCCGGTATTCGCCGGGGCGCTGGAGGAGCTGAAGGACCTGGACGTGGCCTACAGCCGGAACGCGGCGGAGATATTCGACAGCCAGCGGATAAGCCTGCTGGACGACCGCCTGACGGAGATGACCGGAACGAAGACGACTGGGCCCAGGCGGGTGAAGCTGCCTCGGTTCGTAAAGCAGGTCTTCGGCACGGCGCCGACGGAGTACTACGAGGAGATAAACCCCGCCCTGAACACCGAGGAGCGGATGAAGGGCATCAACGCGCTGCTGAGCCAGATCGGCTTCAAGTGCGGCTTCTCCAACGGCTACTTCGTCTTTAACGAGCGGTCCGGCATGGTGACGGCGACGCAGGTGGAGGCCGACGACCGGCGGACCATCCAGACCATCGCCGACGTGCGGAGCCAGCTGCAGGAGGCCCTGGACGGGGCCATCTACGCGCTGAACGCCTTTGCGGACCTCTACGGCTACGCCCCGGCGGGCGC
>CANQKZ010000061.1 GCA_947624585.1 uncultured Oscillospiraceae bacterium
GCTCTGTTTGGGGCCGCGCTTTGTGGGTGGGTGCTGTGGGGCCCGTTCTGGGGCGCGTCTGGTGTCTGGGGGGTCACGTCGCTCTTATCAAAAAGGTTTTTCAAAATATCTTTGCCGTTGGCAAATTCATTTTGAAAACGAACTATTCCGCTTTCAGGTTGTACTGGTCCAGGTCCATACGGACCGTGGTGCTCTTGCCGGGGGTGGACTCTATTGTGATTCCCACCCCCAGTCTTTCGCAGACGCGGCGGGTGAGGTAGAGGCCGATGCCGGTGGCGCGGGTGTCCCGGCGGCCGTTGCAGCCGGTGTAGCCCTTCTCGAAGACGCGGGGAAGGTCGGCGGGGTCTATGCCGATGCCCGTGTCCGTGACGCACAGGGTCCGGGGCGGCTCGGTATAGACGCGGATGCCGCCCTCGCGGGTGTATTTCAGCGCGTTGGACAGCACCTGCTCGAAGGCGAAGGACAGCCACTTTTCGTCCGTCACCACTCGCGTCCCCGACGGGGAGTAGTCCAGAGTCAGCCGCCGGTCCAGGAACTCCGGGGCGAAGCGGGCCAGGGACGCGGAGACGATGTCGTCCAGGCCCTGCTCCCTGAACACGTAGTCTGTGGACTCCGCGTCCAGGCGCAGGTACGTCAGCACCATCCCCACGTACTGCCCGATTTGCAGCAGTCCCGCCCGGAGCCTTCGCGCCAGGGGCGTGTCCTCGTTCTCCAGCGCCAGGTTCATGGCGGTGATGGGCGTCTTGATCTGGTGGGCCCAGACGGTGTAATACTCCACCGTGTCCCGGAACCGGGCGGCGGCCTCGCTGTCCCGGCGGGCGGAGTCTTCGCACAGGGCGCGGATCACCGCCTGGCATCCGGCTTCCGCCGCGCTCTCCGGCTCCGGCAGGCGGATCTCCGCCGCGTCCAGGGTCCGGAGACGCTGAAGCTCCCGCCAGCGGCGGTGCTTGCGTACAACATCCCACACCAGTACCCCCGCCCCCAGCGCCGCGCACAGCATCGCCGGGTACGCCACCGCCATCAGCGGCAGGCGGTACAGAAAGAAGCTCACCGCGAAGATCAGGGCAAACGCCGCCCCCGTCAGGACAGGCAGACGCGCCTCACGCCAATAATATCCGATAAATTCCATATCTCACTCCACGATATATCCCTGTCCCACCCGCGTTCCGATGAAGCCGGGCAGGCCCGCCGCGTCCAGCTTGCGGCGGAGGCGGTTGATGTTGACGGTCAGGGTGTTCTCATCCACAAATTCCCTGGTCTGCCACAGCCGCTCCATGAGCTTTTCGCGGCTGACGATCTGTCCCCGGGCCTCCATCAGGGTCAGCAGGATGCGAAACTCGTTCTTGGTGAGATTCACCGTCCCGCCCGCCACGGTGAGGGTCCCGTCGGAGACGTTCAACGCCGCGCCCCGGTGCTCCAGGACCTGGGGCGGGGGCGCCATGTCGTAGGCCCGACGCAGCAGCGCCCGGAGCTTGGCCATCAGCACCGCGCCGTCGAAGGGCTTGGCGATGAAGTCGTCGGCGCCCATGTTCATGGCCATGACGATGTTCATGTTGTCCGAGGCGGAGGAAAGGACTACGATAGGCGCCGCCGACAGCCTTCGGATCTCCCGGCACCAGTGCCAGCCGTCGTAGAAGGGCAGTGCGATGTCCAGCAGGACGATGTGCGGGTCGAATTCGGAAAATTCCTCCGTCACCCGCCGAAGGTCCCCGGCCGCCCTGGGCTCCATGCCCCAGGCGCGGGCAAGATCCGACACCGCCGACGCGATGCCTGGGTCGTCCTCCACAATAAAAATACGGTACATGGCGTCCTCCGTGATAAATCTGATGCTTCCCAATATACCACACCCGCCGGAAAAACTCAACCGTCCGTGGGGATTATTATTGCTCCGCTTATAACCGACGGAGCGACAGCGGCTTTGATTTGATCAGGTGTCACTACCGGCGGATTTTCGGATTTGGTGTCAAATTGGGGTCAAATGGGGGTGCGAGAGGAAAATGGGAAAAATTAGTGCGCTGAAAAGTGCTGCGGCGCAAGGGGAATTTGATGGGACTAAAAATTGAGGGCGAGTTCGAAAAATAAACATAATATTTTGTTAAAAAATCTGTTTTGTGTATAAATATGCGTGTTTTGTCCATATACATGAAAACCGCCATCATGTATAATAATAATCAAATATGGCGAGGGTTTGTTGACGATATGCACAAAGCCGCCGCCGGAATTTGTAAAATGTGATAATTCTTTCAACCCGAAACCCCAAAAAATAGGTGTTTCTGGGTTGTTTTGTATGCTGATCAGCAGTTTTGGGAGGCAAAAATGGAGAAACGCCGGACACTGAAGGAGTACATGGCCATCGATTTGACCATATTCGCTCTCATGACGTGTGTGTTCGAGTACGTGATCACCACCGCCGCCCGCACCTGGTTCCCCAACGAGATCTACAGCGTTTCCGTGTCGGCGGCGCTGACGTCCATTGTCTATATGCGCTGGGGCGCCTGGGGGGGACTGAACGCCCTCCTGTCTGGGTTGGTCTACTGCCTGTTTTCCGAAGCTACAGGAGAACAGTACATAATATACTGCGTGGGAAATCTCTTCTCCCTGCTCTCTTTGTTTTTCCTGTTCAAAGTGGGCAAGGAGAGGGTGAGGACGGGGCAGTTCCTGAGCCTTATATTTCCCTTTCTCGTGCAGCTTCTGATGCACGGCGGCAGAGCGCTGGTCGCCCTCGTTTTCGGGTGGCCTCCGGCAACGGTGGCGGGCTTCTTCTTAGGGGACAGTCTGTCATACGTGTTTACCCTTGTGATCGCGTGGATCGTCAGAAGGCTGGATGGCGTCTACGAGGATCAAAAACATTATCTTCTTCGCTTAAAGGCGAAGGAGGAGAAAAAAGGAGGTTAAAAATGAAAGTTAGGGCAGCGGATTTCCTCGATTACGACCAGGCGGCTGGCGTATACAGAGAAAATCCGGAACAAGTCGTCCGTGACGACGTGGAGAAGCACTACTGGCTCCATGTTGTCCGTTCGATCGCCAAGGACTGGCGTCTTTATCTGATGCTGATCCCCATGCTCGTGGTATTCCTTTGCTGGCGTTACCTCCCCATGTATGAGCTGCTGAGCTGCTTCAAGGTGGACAATTCCGTGGTCCCCGTGTCCGGGCAGCTGTTCTCGGGCTTCTCATACTTCAAGCGGCTTCTGTTCGCGGGGGACAGCCTCTCAACGGAATTCTGGAGGGCCATGAGGAACACCTTCATCACCAGCTTCTACGGGCTCTGCTTCGGGTTCCCCACTCCCATCATTCTGGCGTTGTTCTTCAATGAGGTGAAGTCCAACGGGGCCAGAAGCGTGTACCAGGTGCTGACCTACCTGCCGAAATTCATGTCCACCGTCGTTATGACCTCTCTGGTGGCCATGCTTGTCAAGCAGGGCGCTCAGACCACCAACATGGGCATCCTGAGCCAGGCGCTGGTGAAGTTGCACTTCATCAGCTACGAGACAGGCCAGGCCGGCCTTCTCAACAATCCCGCCTTCTTCCGGTCACTTTACCAGATCAGCGGCATCTGGGAGGGCGCCGGCTATGACAGCATCGTGTTCTTCTCCGCTATCATCGCCATCTCTCCCACCAGCTATGAGGCCGCGCAGATCGACGGTGCCAACAAGTGGGCACAGATGCGCTATGTCGTTCTCCCCAGCATCCTTTCCACCATTGTCATCATGCTCATCACCCGCATCGGCTCCCTGCTGAACGTGGGCTATGAGAAGGTCATGCTTCTCTACAACACCAACACCTACGTCACCGCGGATGTGGTCTCCACCTTCGCCAACCGGTACGGCATGACAGGCCAGGGCCAGCCGGGCCTTGCCGCCGCGGCCGAGATGATGAACAACGTTATCGGGATGCTGCTGGTCATCGGCTCCAACACCATCGCCCGCAAGGCCACCAACACATCGCTGTACTGATAGGAGGACGCCATGAAAAGAAAACTTGAGATCACAGAGCTGATATTCAAGATCATCAGCTACACACTCCTCACTATCTTCGCGCTGTGCTGCCTCTATCCCTTTGTCTATGCCGTGTCCGCCTCCATCAGCGGACGCCAGCCGGTGGAGTACAATGAGATAGTGCTTCTGCCCAAACAGATCCAGTTTGAGGCGTTCAAGTACATGTTCAAGAACAATATGTTCTGGACCGCCTACTCCAACACTCTGTTCATCACCCTCTACGGTACCCTCTGGTCCATGTTCACGGCTATTTTGGGCGGCTACGCCCTCTCCAAGAAGAGGCTTCTCTTCCGGAAGTTCTTCAACTTCTTCCTGGTGTTCACCATGTGGTTCTCCGCCGGTATCGTACCGCAGTATTTGAACTATCTGGCCACAAGGCGCGTCTTCAATGCCGTGGGCATCATGGACGACAAGTGGCTGGTGGTCATAGCGATGGGCATGGCGGCCATGAACATCATCCTCCTCCGGAACGCCTTCGAGGGCGTCCCCTCCGAGATCGAGGAGGCGGCCATCGTGGACGGCGCCACCGAGATGCAGGTCCTCTCCAACGTGTACCTGCCCATGAGCAAGTCCACCATCGCCACCGTGGCGCTGTTCTTCGCCATTTCCCGTTGGAACGGATACTTCTGGGCACGCCAGATGATGTCCAACCCCAATGAGCACCCCCTGCAGGTCTTCCTCCGACTCCAACTGGAGCGGTTCACAGACCCGGAGCAGATGACCGGCTGGAACGAGGTCTACGCCTCCGACTCCGCCATCTACGCGCTCATCGTCTGCTCCATCATCCCCATCCTCATCATCTACCCCTTCATCCAGAAGTACTTTGCCAAGGGCGTCAACGTCGGCGGCGTGAAGGAGTAATGAGCTGACAGCGCCCTGATCGGCGCGCGGACCCCGCCCGGCACCGGGAGGGGAGAAGGTAACCAGAAAACGCGCTTTCCCCAAAGGGGAGACGCACACCGAAAATTATTCAGGAGGATATTTACGTGAAAAAGTTCAATAAGGTTCTTGCCGTTGTTCTTTCCGTGGTGATGGTCATGGCGCTCCTGGCCGGCTGCGGACCCAAGATCCCCACTACCTCCGGCACCGGCGGCAATGACACCGGCAGCACCGGCACCACAACCCCCGGCGGCGACACCGGCAGCACCGGCACCACCACTCCCAGCGGCGACACCGGCACCACCACCCCCAGCGGTGACACCGGCTCCGGCGATACGGGCACTACCGCCCCCGCCACCGAGACCGTCCGCGACAAGTATGCCGAGGGCACCACGATCGTGATGGCCACCGGCTACAACAACCCCAACACCGGCATCGCCTTTGACGCCGACACCATCGCTTCCAACGACTCCAAGGACGGCACCGAGGACGGCGCTGTCACCCTCTCCAACGGCGTGTCCTACCGCGCCGGTGAGCTGAAGCCCACCTGGGTCGAGATGGAGAAACGTCTCGGCGTCAAGTTCGAGAGCGTCTGGACCGGCGCGGGCTCCGCTTCCAAGGAGTGGGACTACTGGAAGGAACAGCTTGAGAAGGTCGACATGGTCTCCGGCGGCGCCGCGACCCTGTCCGCCGCGGGCATCGCGGGCGACCTCGTGAACATCGCCGACTATCTGGATATGATGCCCAACTTCAAGGCTTACCTGGATGCCAACCCCATCGTCAAGCTCTCCATCGTCGGTGACGTGGACACCGGCGCCATCTACTACAGCCCCTACTTCGACGGCTCCAACGATATCGAGCGTATGCCCCTTATGCGTACCGACTGGGTCGAGAAGCTTCTGAACGGTGACGGCGCTTTTGCCGCCGACGCCTCCGGCACCACCGCCGCCCCCGTCTATCAGCCCTTCATGCCCACCTCCGGCTCCGTCACCGTTGACGTTGTCAAGGCCGACGGCTCCGGCGTTGAGCAGGTGACCAAGAACTATGACGCCTACGGCAACATCGTGGACAAGATGAACGCCGCCGGTTCCATGAGCGGCGTGGACGCCGTCAATATGCTCCGCGACTACATCGATGCCACCTACAACGGATACTACGGCACCGACCGCGCCAACCTCTTCATCGGCCAGAACGCCGCCTGGGACGCCGACGAGCTGGTGGCCCTGCTCCGCTGCGTCGTGGCAAACGCCCAGACCCTCAACGGCACCGACAAGATCTTCGGCATCTTCTCCCGTGAGGACAGCAATATGCAGCGCAAGGTGGATATGTTCCGCTTCGCCGGTACCCTCTTCGGAGTCCGCGGCCTTGAGTCCCGCAAGGACTACCTCTATGTGGGCAGCGACGGCCTTCTCCATGATGCCCGTCAGGAGCCCGCCGCCTATCAGGCCATGGAGCGTATGCACGCCATGGCGCAGGAGGGCCTGATCTCCGAGTCCTTCCTGAAGAACGAGGCCGAGAAGACCGAGACCATGCTGGAGAACGACCTGGGCTTCATGCACTACGACTACAACCAGACCCAGACGCTCTACAATGAGACCAAGCTCAACGACAAGGGCGCCGATCCCACCGACACCGGCGAGAAGTATATGGCCGTCATGGTCCCCGTGTCCCGTTGGGATGACGGCACCGGCGAGCAGATCATGCGGTTCACCGAGTCCTGGCGTTCCGTGAAGACCGACGCCTGGGCCATCACTAAGAAGGGCGCCGGCGCTGACGAGAACAAGATGTACGCCTGCCTCGCCCTCATCGACTACGCCTACACCCAGGAGGGCCAGATCCTTCTGTCCTACGGCCCCAATGAGTTCATCAAGCAGAACGCCGACGGCTCCTTCGTCACCTTCAACTTCAACGGCGAGCAGTGGCCCGAGATTTCCGACGGTTGCCGCAGCGACCTGTGGAACCTGACCGGCGGCAACTACACCAACTTCGGCCGTTACTTCCTGGGCTCCACCCTGAGCTTCCTGAAGAGCCAGTCTTTCGAGTATCAGTGCACCTGTGACGTGGGCCGCGAGGGCGCGGGCTACATCTCCACCGCCATTGGCCTCGGCACCATCAAGCACCCCGAGCTGGCCCTCACCGACAACCCGTGGTACACCTCCGTTCCCACCACCCTGCCCATCGATGAGACGCAGACCACCACCGTCAACAGCTACACCGAGCTGGGCTCCAGCGGTTCCTTCGGCACCTCCAAGGATTCCGTCAACGTCTTCATCGACATGATCATCAACGGCTACACCGACGCCAACCTGAAGGATGCCCAGTCCTCCGCCGACTATGTTGCCAACAACTGGAACGGCAAGCCGTATCTGGCCATCCAGAACGAGGCTTGGGCCCTTGCCAAGGGCGAGTGATCCCGCGCTCAACGCCAACCGACCGACAGGTCACACACAAAAATTATAACGGATTTGCCGCTCAGTCCCGCCGGGACACCGGCGGGGCGGCCGGCAACTTCCCTAAGAGGAGGTTGTCATGTATAAAAAGCAGCTGAAAGCTCAAAAGATCCTGTGTCTTGTTGCGATCATCGTCGCCGTGGTTCTGTTCCTGTACGCCCTGGGCCTCACGACGGATCTCTATGATACCCTGTACCAGGCGCTCAGGATCCGCGCTGAGGAGGATCTGACTACCGCCGAGGGGTACAAGTGGTCGGTCTCCGAAAGGAGCGTGCCCGGCGCCATGGTGTACTACGACATCCAGGCGTTTGACCAGGTGCTGGTCAGGTACAGCATCATCCTGATCGTCCTGGCGGCGCTGCTGTTCGTCACGAATTCCAGCACCCGCAGGAGATATTACGCCACCAACTACATCGCCGTGGCTCTCTACTCCGTGTTCAGCATCAACGTCGTCTGCTACGCCATCCCCTACATCTCCTACTTCAAGCAGCAGTGGCTGAACGTGGACTTCGCGGCGCTGAAGGAGTTTTCCGAAATGTATAACTCCGCCTATACCGAGTCCACTCTGTGGTTCGACTTGAGCTGGGTGGTCTTCGCGCTGATGATCATCGCCACGGTGCTCCTGGTGGCCTGCACCGTGTGGAAGGTCCTTCTCATGAGGGACGAGAAAAAGCTTCTTGAGGAAGGAAAAGGAAAGAAGGTGAAGGCATGAGCAGGGCAAAGACTCCTGAGGATCAATACATCCAGCGTGACAGAATGAGGTTCATCAAGAACTCCGCCTGCGCAAACCTGTGTTATCTTGGCCTTCTCTTTGACGTCTTCTACTTCGTCACCATTTACCGTCAGGATGTGGGGAGCTACTACTACAACATCCAGATCGGCGCGTCCGTCGTGTACAATCTGGTGTTCCTGCTGGCCGTGTTCCTCTCCTCCGAGGCGGTGAAGAACTACAAAAGGAACTACTCTATCGTTCTGATCGTAGCCGGCGTCATGCAGATCGTCAGGATGTTCGTCATCCCCGCGAGGGCCCACGGCGCGCAGACCCTGGTCAACGGCGAGGAGGTCGCCGTCATGAGCGACGGTACCTTCACCAAGGCCGTCGTGTATCTGGGCATCTCCGCCGCCGCCATCCTCTTCGCGGCCGTACTCAACTACATCAGATGTACCCAGCTCGAGGCCCATGTCAAGTCCCTCGAAGCGAATAAGGCATAAGGAGGCGAAGGCATGGCTGAATTATCATTACAGCATATCGACAAGATATACGACAACAATGTTCAGGCGGTCTTCGACTTCAACCTGGACGTGAAGGACGGCGAGCTTATCGTTCTCGTTGGTCCCTCCGGATGTGGTAAGTCCACCACCCTGCGCATGGTCGCGGGCCTGGAGGATATCTCCAACGGCCATCTGCTGCTGGACGGGAAGGACATCACCCAGACCCCGGCCAAGGACCGCGATATGGCCATGGTGTTCCAGAGCTACGCGCTCTACGGACACATGACCATCTATGAGAACATGGCCTTCTCCCTGACCCTCCGCAAGGAGGACCCCAACGTCATCCACAAGAAGGTGCTGGCCGCCGCCGAGATCCTGGGCCTCACCTCTCAGCTCAACAAAAAGCCCGCGCAGCTGTCCGGCGGACAGAGACAGCGTGTGGCCATGGGCCGCTCCATCGTCCGGAACCCCAAGGTGTTCCTGTTCGACGAGCCGCTCTCCAACCTGGACGCAAAGCTGCGCGGCGCCACGCGCCGGGAGATCCTGCTCCTGCATAAGCGCCTCCAGGCTACCATGCTCTACGTCACCCACGACCAGACCGAGGCTCTGACCCTGGCCGACCGAATCGTCTGTATGTCCATGGGCCATGTCCAGCAGGTGGGCACGCCTCTGGAGCTCTACGATTCCCCCAACAACGTGTTCGTGGCTAGCTTCATCGGACTTCCTCCCATGAACTTCTACGACGTGAAGGTCGTCGGCAAGGAGCTTCAGGGCAACGGACTGAAGGTCGCCCTCAGCGATGAGGAGCAGGCCGTTCTGGCCGGGTATCAGGGCAAGGAGATCACCCTGGGCGTCCGCCCCGAGAACTTCACCGAGGGTACGGAATTCAAGGTTACCGTCACCAACAACGAGAATCTGGGCATGAACACCCTGGTCTACGGCACCGGCGAGGGCAACGTCAAGGTCACCGCCAAGCTCAAGGGCTGGAAGAACTACAAGGTGGGCGAGACCGCCGGGTTCAACATTGTCAGAAAGCACTTCTTTGACAAGGAGACAACCAACGCGATAAGGGGGGATAAGTGATGGCGAATAATGCAAACGCGAAGAAGGCCGCAGCCGCCCCGAAGGAGAAGAATCCCAACAAGGGCTTCGTCCACGGCGTCAAGGAGATCTGCAGAAAGTTCATCGTCATGCTCAAGCGCCGTCCCAGCTATATCCCCCTGGCGGTGTTCGTGATCGCGTTTCTGGTGTACTCCTTCCATCTGTCCGATGTGTCGGATACCACGGCGCTTCTGGGCGGCGCCAACATGGGTCTGGCCGGCTTTGCCACCATGCTCCTGTCCATGCTGTCCCTGCTGTGCTGTATGAACGCCTTCCCCTACCGCAAGAAGACCAACATCCCCATGCTGGTCATCATGCTGGTGATGATCGCTATCATCATCTTTGCGGATGTGTACTATCTGGGACAGATCGATCTTAAGATCAACGACCCTTCAACGAATATCGACCTTACAAAGAATTATTTCATCATCTTTGCGCAGTACTATCTCCAGCAGCACATCATTCTGCTGGCGGTGGGCGTGGTGCTGACGGCTCTCTTGCCGGTCTATTCCAAGCTCCTGCGGAAGATCAACACCAATGTCAACGTGGAGGGCAACGGCCAGATGAAGGCCATCGACCTGACCGCTGAGTAAGTTGTAAAACGGGGCTTGTGCCCCGGGTGAATTGGGAGGCCCGGCACCCGAGCCTCCCAATCAGCAAAGAGGAATTTCCATGAGCAAAAAAGACAGCAGGAATACACCGAAAGAGGAATTCAGGCAAGCCGACTACTACAAGCTGAAGACGAAGGCTGTGGACGACCTGGTGACGGCGGACGTGTCCAACTCACCGAAGGTTTCCGAGGAGGAGTTGCGCAAGTACAGGTCCGGCCCGAAGATCAGGGTCGCCGAGTGGCTCGTTTTCTGCTTCATCAAGTGGTGGTTCCCGGCGGCGGGATGCTTCTTCTTCATGTGGGGCCTGGGTACCTATCTGCAAAACCAGTTGGATCTGATGTTCGTCACGGCCATCGCCATGGGCATGGTGACGGATTTGCTGACCAACAACGCCCTTCGCTTTCTGGAGAAGGTGCCCGGCGCGGCGGACAGGTGGATCATGTGCTCCAAGCGCAAGACCTACTCCACCTTCCCGCTGAATATCCTGTATTCCATCGTCCTGATGCTCTTCGTGTTTTTGACCTACAGCGTCATAAACGCTGTCATCATAAGGGCCAGGGGCCTGACCGATGTTGTGCCGCTGGGCGTTGAGCCCATTTTGTTCGGACTTTTCTACCTGGGGTGGGATCTGCTGTTCATCGCCATCAAAAATACGGTGAAGAGCTCCATCCGTAAGGCGGGAAAGCCCACCCGATGAGGAATGTGATATGATCAAAATTCTTTACCGCTCCAGCTCCTCCGCCTGCTTCGAGATCGAGGGGACCACTCCCCACTACGCGCCCGAGAGTTATCGGGTTTTGGTGGACGGGACAGAGCGCGTGAGCGCCGCCACAAATGTATTTTCCCTCTATGAGCTTTCACCCGACACCGACTACCGGGCGGAGGTCCGGTTCGCCTCCGGCAGGAGCGAATCCGTGGAGTTCCGCACGGCGGGGGAGACCTGCGCCCTCAGCGTCAAGGATTTTGGCGCCGTGGGCGACGGGGTCCATGAGGACACCTGTTCCCTCCAGGCCGCCATCAACGCGGTCCCCGACGGGGGGAGACTGGTATTCCCGGCGGGCACGTATCTCACCCTGCCGCTGTCGCTGAGAAGCCGCATCACCATAGAGCTGGCCGCAGGAGCCACCATCTTGGGCTCCACGGACCGGGAACGCTACCCTATCCTGACGGGCATCGCCCGGGACAGGACCACGGGGCGGGAGATCCCCCTGGCGGCTTTCGAGGGACTGGAGAGGCCGTCCTATCAGTCGCTGATCCAGGGCTCCTTTGTGGAGGACGTGTCCATCGTGGGACCCGGGACCATCGACGGCAACGGTCAGAACGGGGACTGGTGGCGGGATTTTGACAGCTTCCCGGCGGCGCGTCCCAGGGTCGTGTTCCTGAACCGCTGTAAGAATGTAACCCTCCACGGGGTCACGGTGAAAAACGGGCCCACATGGCACATTCACCCGTTTTTCTCCAGGGATGTCTCCGTGCTTGACTGCTTCATCACCGCTCCCAAGGTCAGCCCCAACACCGACGGGTGCAACCCGGAGAGCTGTGACACGGTCAACATCATCGGCTGTAAGTTCTCAGTCGGTGACGACTGCATCGCTATCAAATCCGGAAAGCTCGAAATGGCCGTCAAGTACAAGGCGCCTGCGGATAAGTACACCGTCCGCAACTGCCTGATGGAATTCGGTCACGGCGCCGTCACCCTGGGGAGCGAGGCATCCGCTGGCGTGACCAATCTCTCGGTGACCCAGTGCTACTTCCACGCCACGGACCGGGGTTTGCGCATCAAGTCCCGACGGGGGCGGGGGAAGGACAGCGTCATCAACAACGTCCTCTTCGACAACATCAGGATGGACCGGGTGCTGACACCCATCGTCATCAATCTGTGGTACAACTGCTGTGACCCGGACGCCCATGACGAGTACGTGTGGAGCCGCGAGAAGCTGCCGGTGGACGACAGGACGCCCCGCATGGGCTCCTTCACCTTCCGCAACATGGAGTGTACCGATTCCGAGGTGGCCGCCTGCTACATAGACGGGCTCACCGAGAGCCCCATCGAGAGTGTGACGCTGGAGAATATAAGCGTCAGCTTCGCGCCCGACGCCCAGCCCGACAGGCCCGCCATGCAGGAGTTTGCCCTCCCCAGGTGCAGACTGGGTCTCTATCTTGACAATGTCAGGAAGATCACCGTCAAAAACGTCACGCTCCACGGCGTCGTCGGCGAAAAGCTCCTGGTGGGCAACGCCGAAAGCGTTGAGACAGAAGGATTTGACTCGAATTAAGTCTAAGCAATTGTTTCCTGACCCCATGGCAAATTTAAGTGTAAGGAGACAAATCTATGTCATACTTGACCCTGAAAAATATAAACAAGATTTATCCCAACGGCTATCATGCGGTCCATGATTTCAATCTCTCCATTGAAAAGGGCGAGTTCATCGTTTTCGTGGGCCCCTCTGGTTGCGGGAAGTCCACCACGCTGCGCATGATCGCCGGATTGGAGGACATTTCCAACGGTGAGTTCTGCATCAACGGCAAGCGCGCCAATGAGATGGGACCCCGTGAGCGCGAGATCGCCATGGTCTTCCAAAGCTACGCACTCTATCCCCAGATGACCGTCTTCGACAACATCGCCTTTGGACTGACGCTCCAGGGCGTGGACGAGGACATCATCGAGGAGAAGGTCAAGAACACCGCCCGGATCCTGGGCCTGACGGATTATCTGGACAGGTTCCCCAGAGCCCTCTCCGGCGGCCAGAGACAGCGTGTGGCCATCGGCCGTGCCATCATCCGCAAGGTGGGCGTGTTCCTGATGGACGAGCCGCTCTCTAACCTGGACGCCAAGCAGCGCGTGACCATGCGTTCCGAGATCGCCCAGATCCACCGGAACACCGGCGCCACCACCATCTACGTCACCCACGACCAGACCGAGGCCATGACCCTGGCTGACAGGATCGTGGTTATGAAGGACGGGTATGTCCAGCAGATCGGCACCCCCTATGAGCTGTACTACCAGCCGGTCAACGTGTTCGTGGCCGGGTTCATCGGCGAACCGCCCATGAACTTCATCAAGGGCACCCTCAAGGGCGGCAAGATCAGCTTCGGCAAGAACGTCCTGGACGTGACGAAGAAGCTGGGCGACAAGGCCAAGAAGTACGAGGGCAAGGAGATTGTCTTCGGCTTCCGTCCCGAGGCCATCGAGCTTGGCAAGAAGGACAACGCCTATCAAATCAACGCCGAGGTGGAGCTGACGGAGATGCTGGGCGACAACACCAACGTCTATATCACCGCTGGCGACGACAAGGCCATCCTGAAGGTGGATCCCCACGACACCCCCGCTGTGGACTCCAACATCGACTTCTCCATCCCGCTGTCCGAGGTGTATATCTTCGACGGCGCAACGGAAATGGTCATTAAGTGATCGACTTAAACTGAAAAAACGGGAGCGCGGTGCGCTCCCGTTTTTGTGGAAGCGGAGAGTAATAATATCTAATCAAAATGAGACATTCGCGGCGGTCTTTTTTACGTCATGCTTCGTCAAACGGCTTGGAAATACATACAGTATTCCCTGCGCCGTTTTCCTCGCCTGACGCGAAAAATCCTCGCCGCTCGGTGCCTTCTTTCAATTGGATATAAGTATAAGACTTTTGTTCGCACGACATTTGGATGGGGATAATATAACGTTTCCGCTTGATTTCACCGCTTTTTTACGCTATAATATGAAGGGTTCCGTGGGCCGAAGCGCCGGGGTGCTTTGCACCGACCACACATGAAGGGGGAGCGATAAAATGATTTTAGCTGTCGATATCGGAAACACCCACATTTGTCTGGGTTGTATGCGCGGGCTTGAGATCGGCCGCACGGTGCGGCTTACCACAAATAAATTGAAGACGGATTTTGAATACGCGGCGGATATCCGGCACTTTTTTACCTTTTTCAACATTGACAGGTCCGCGCTGGACGGAGCCATCATATCGTCGGTTGTGCCGCCGCTGACGAACGCCTTTGCCAAGGCGGTGGAGCTCGCCACAGGGGTCACGCCGCTGATACTGGGCAAGGGAGTCAGAACCGGCGTCAACATCCTCATCGACGACCCGGCTCAGACCGGCGCCGGTCTGGTGGCCGCCGCAGCGGGAGCGCTTAAGCTCTATGCGCCGCCGCTCATCATCATCGACATGGGGACGGCGACCGCCATCTCCGTCATCAACCGGCAGGGGTCCTTCATCGGTGGAACCATCGCGCCCGGGGTTGCCCTGGGGCTGGCGGCGCTCAGCTCGGGCACCAGCCAGCTTCCCAACATCTCTCTTGAGGCGCCGCCCCGCGTCATCGGCACGAACACGGTGGACAGCATGAAGTCCGGCGCCGTCTTGGGCGCGGCGGCCATGCTGGACGGGATGATCGGACGCATCGAGGCGGAGCTGGGGGAGAGCGCCACGGTGGTTGCCACCGGCGGCATCGCCTCCTCCGTGGCGCCGCTGTGCCGGAGGAAGATCCTGGTCAATGACGATCTCCTTATCACCGGCCTTGCCGCAATCTTTGAAAGAAACAGGAGAAGATGACGGGAGCAAATAGAAAAGGGCCGCCCCGAGGTGGGGGCGGCCTTTTGGCGTGACTTTGGCGGTGAGGCGGTAAGGTAAATGGAGGCGGCAGGCAGCGGGACTGGCGCGGGACGTAGAATTGTGCAACACCGGCGGGCGCATCTTCCGCCTGCCGGTGTTGCATGTGCGCCCGGCATGGGCGAAATCTAACAGGTGAGAGACCCGAGCGCGCCCGGTGGCGGGAAGCGCATAGCTGAAGGCAAGGGCGTCCGCCGTGAGGCGGGGTCTGAAGGAAGCCGGAGGCAAACCCTTGGCCCGACGAACAGGAACCGCATATAAGGCGAATGCCGTGGATAAGACTCCTAGTCAAGCCGAAGTCCAAAAGCCACACGGAAACGGTATGCGTAAATGCGGCGGGTGGATGAGGGGAAAGATTTCGTCCTTACCCGGGGAGGTCTCGCAGGCGCTTTGAGTAGACGTATTCGAAAAAAAAAGCGTAGTAACAACGAACTGCGAGAAGTCAGCCGAGGCCATAGTACCGGGGCACCGGGAAGGGCCGAAC
>CANQKZ010000062.1 GCA_947624585.1 uncultured Oscillospiraceae bacterium
TATTAGGGAACCTCTGAATAAATCGAAGTGCCGAGATTGACGAGCAGATTTTTCGCCAGATGAAGGCAAAAAATTGCGGGAATACTTTGTGTATTTCAAGATTTTTTGACGAAATATGGCCGAAAATATGCCGTCAAGATCGGTGCGGCGATTTATTCAGAGGTTCCTTAGTATTATTCGGTCAAAAATGACCTCTTTGATGATTTTAAACGTTAAATCGCCGAATGTCAAGAGAATAATCCGAAAAGTGTCAAAAAAAGAGCCCTTTTCCCGGAAAAGGGCTCAAAATAATTTAGCACGTGAAAGTTTACCAGGATTCTCCGTCGAACACCCGGTCCAGCAGCGCCTCCCAGGCGTCCGGGTCGTCCACGTAATATTTGGGGCAGATCTTCCCGGTGACGTCGTAGTGGCGGATGACGCCCTCCCGGTCAAGGTCGTAGTACTCCACAAGCCACTTGAGGAGCCGCACCAGGGAGTCCTCTGTCTTTTCGTTGAACCGCCCCGTTTCGTCCGGGTGGCACACCTCGATGGCGACGGAGTAGGAGTTGGCCTGGCTGGAGCAGTAGGACCACTCCTCCAAAGGCACGCACTGGATGATCTCCCCCTCCAGCCCCACCACGAAGTGGCTGCTGGCGGAGGTCTCGTGGGTCACGGACAGGTTCTCAAAGTAGTTTCTGTTCTGCTGGGCCGTGGTCCCCGGATTGCCCACGTAGTGGACCACGATGGCGGTGACCTGCTCCAATTTGGTCCCCGGCCGGGAGTACTCGTTCACCGGCAGCAGATCCTGGGTCACCCAGTCGAGGGACGTGATGTCCATGGTTTTCCGCTCCGGCGCCTTCGACCCCCGCTTCACCGTCAACACCACCGCCGTGACGGCCGCCGCCAGCACGGCGACGATCAGCGCCCCCGTCAGGATCACCCTCAGGTGCCGCCGCTTCCGCTCGTACTCCGCGATCTGCCGCCGCGCCAGCGCCTCCTCGCGCGCCTCATAATTTCTTATCTCCGACTCCCAGTCCCGCATACCGCCGCCGCCTTTCTTTCGTTTCGTCCTTATTATAGCACATTTATGTATCATAATTGCAAAAACCCCAAAATTTTTACAAAAAATTCTCGAAAATACAGATAGAGAGACGGCCCTATGATCAAAAGAGATAAGATATATGACCATTTTGCTTTAAATTATGATGGCAGTCCATAAGGACCCCCGGCGGTCCCGCCGGACATCCAGACCGAGGGCATCGCGGAGCCGGAGCATAAAGCGATAATTTATCTTTAAATCCCCGGCCTTTTGTGTTACAATAACACCATTACAACCTTTGGAGGGGCCTATGGATAAGCTGGACACCCGGGTGCAGTACATACGCGGGGTGGGGGAGCAGAGGGCGAAATCATTTGAGAAGCTGGGAGTGGAGACTCTGCGGGACCTGGTGATGTTTCTCCCCCGGGCCTACGACGACCGGACCCAGGTGAAGACCGTGGCGGAGCTCCAATTCGGGGAGAGCTGCTGCGTCAGCGCCACCGTGGCGACGCCGCCGAAGCTCACCCACGTCCGAAAGGGCCTGGAGATCACCCGGTGCGCGGCGGTGGACGAGACCGCGCGGATGACGCTGACCTTCTTCAACCGGAGCTACACGGCAAAAAATCTCATTCCCGGCGAGAGCTACATCTTCTACGGCCGCGTGGCGGGACGTATCGGGGCGCCGGAGCTGCTGAACCCCGTGATGGAGCTGGAGGACCGGCCCCCGGAGGTCACCCGGCGCATCGTGCCGGTGTACAGGGCCACGGCGGGGCTGTCCCAACGGATGATCGCCTCCGCCGTCCGCCAGGGGCTGGCTATGTGCGGCGACGAGCTGCCCGAGCAGCTGCCGAAGGCCATCCGGGAGCGGTACCGGCTGGCCCAGACCAGGTTCGCCTACGAAAATATCCACTTCCCCCGGGACACCGGCAGTCTGGAGCTTGCCAGAAGGAGGCTCATCTTCGAGGAGTTCTTCGTCCTAAGCTGCACCCTTGCCTTCATGCGCTCCCGCCAGCGGGAGAAGTCGGGCCGGGGCATCCACGTCCCAGACATGGCCCCCTTCTACGCCTCCCTGCCCTTCGCCCTGACAGGCGCCCAGCGCCGGGCGGTGGAGGACATCCTGCGGGACCTCGGGGGTCAAACCCCCATGTCCCGCCTTGTCCAGGGGGACGTGGGCTCCGGCAAGACGGTCGTCGCGGCGGCGGCGGCCTACGCGGTCATAAAGGACGGCCACCAGGCGGCCTTCATGGCCCCCACGGAGATTTTGGCCGAGCAGCACTTCGCCACCCTCACAAAGCTCCTGGCCCCCTCGGGCGTCCGCCTGGACCTCCTCACCGGCGGCCTCACGCCGAAGCGGAAACGGGAGGCCCAGGCAAAGCTGCGGTCCGGGGAGACGGACCTTGTCATCGGCACCCACGCCCTCATCACCGACAGCGTGGAGTTTGCGGACCTGGCCCTCATCATCGCCGACGAACAGCACCGCTTCGGCGTCCAGCAGAGGGCGGCGCTGACGGACAAGGGGGACGCCCCCCACGTCCTGGTCATGTCCGCCACCCCCATCCCCCGGACCCTGGCCCTCATCGTCTACGGGGACCTGGACGTGTCGGTCATCGACGAGCTGCCCCCCGGTCGCCAGACCGTGGACACCTTCCTGGTGGGCCAGGACAAGCGTGAGCGGCTCAACGGGTTCATCCGCAAGCACGTCTCCCAGGGCCGCCAGGTCTTCATCGTCTGCCCGGCGGTGGAGGAGTCCGAGGAGAACCCGGACGGCCTCAAGTCCGTCAAGGAGTACGCAAGGGAGCTGCGGGAGAAGGTGTTCCCGGATCTGCGGGTGGGCCTTGTCCACGGCAAGCTGAAGCCCAAGGAGAAAAATCAGGTGATGGAGGACTTCGCCGCCGGGCGTCTGGACATCTTAGTGGCCACCACGGTCATCGAGGTGGGCGTGGACGTGCCCAACGCGGCGCTGATGGTGGTGGAGAACGCGGACCGGTTCGGCCTCTCCCAGCTCCACCAGCTCCGGGGCCGGGTGGGGCGCGGGCCCTACAAATCCACCTGCGTCCTGGTGCGCGGCGGCGGGGGAGACACGGCGGTGGAGCGCCTGCGGGCCTTCTGCCGGACAAACGACGGCTTCCGGATCGCCGAGGAGGACCTGAAGCTCCGGGGTCCCGGGGACTTCTTCGGATCCCGCCAGAGCGGCCTTCCCGATATGCAGATCGCCAGCTTCGCCACGGACCTCGATATGCTCCGCTCCGCCCAAACCGCCGCAAAGGAGCTCCTGGACGCGGACCCCCGCCTCCAGGCCCCCGAAAACGCCCTCCTCCGCCAGAGCGTCACCCGTATGATCGAGCGGAACCGGGGGACGCTGAACTGAAGGGATGGTTAAGGAACCTCTGAACAAATCGCCGCACCGATCTTGACGGCAGATTTTCCGCCATATTTCGTCAAAAAATTTTGAAATACACAAAGTATTCCTGCAATTTTTTGCCTTCATCTGGCGAAAAATCTGCTCGTCAATCTCGGCACTTCGATTTATTCAGAGGTTCCCTAATAAAACTTTTTCCGTCCCGTCCGGCAAAATCCCACTTGAATAATGGGAGGAGCTGTCGTATAATGGTTTTACCGTTTAAATGATAAAGGAGGTTTTCCATCATGGGTAAATTTGTCATGCGCAAGAGCGCCAGCGGATACCGATTCGACCTGAAGGCCACCAACGGCCAGGTCATCGCCGTCAGCGAGGTCTACGAGACCGAGGCCGCCTGCAGGAACGGCATCGCGTCCGTAGCCAAAAACGCCCCTGCCGCCAACCTGGAGGACCAGACCGTGGAGGGCTGGGAGCGGGTCAAGCACCCCAAGTTCGAGATGTACATCGACAAGGCAGGTGAGTACCGCTTCCGCCTGAAGGCCACCAACGGCCAGATCATCGCCACCGGCGAGAGCTATACCACCAAGACCGCCTGTGAGAACGGCATCGACTCCGTCCGCCGCAACGCCGCCGACGCTCCCACCGTGGAGGAAGAGGACTGACATGGAGAACATCAAGGAGAAGATCGAGGAGATCGTAGACCGCCTCAAATCCGACAAGAATCTGATGGAGGGCTTCCGCTCCGACCCGGTGAAGACCGTAGAGAAGCTTCTGGGCGTGGACCTGCCCGACGACGTTGTGAACAAGATCGCCGACGGCGTGAAGGCCAAGATCTCCCTGGACAAGCTGGGAGACACCGCCGGAGGACTGAAGGACAAGCTGAAAAAGCTCTTCTGAACCAATTCCACAGGGACCCGCTCCGCACCCCGGAGCGGGCTTTCTTATGAAAGGACCCGCCCGATATGACAGAGATCCCCTTCAACACCTTCCCTCTCCCCGGGGATCGGATCGGCCCCCTCCTGGAGGCGCGGGGCATCCTCCTCAACGAATATGCCAAAGTTTACATGGCCCACCCCGGTTTCCGGACGGAGGAGACCCGGTCCGTCACGGCGGCCCTGTGCCCCCTCCGGGAGCTGGGATTTGATACCGGCGCCCGGTTCGCGGACATCTTCTCCCGGCTCGGCGATCTGGGCCTCCGCCCCTGTGCGCCCTCCGCGGCTCTCTTTCTGCGCCTGGCCTACGGGACGCAGCCCCGGAGCGAGAACACCGTCCTCACCGGTACTCATCGGGCCCCGGAGGGTTCGGTCACGGTCCTGTCCCGATTCCTCGACCCGGACGATGCCTTCCCCCGGGGCCTGTACCTTCGGAACGTGGACGGCGCCCTGTGGCTCCGGGGCTACGTCTGCCCGGAGGACCACCTGTGGGGGCCTGGAGATATATTTGCCTTTGAAAAAATTTCACCCTGTCGCCCCAAAAGCGAACCTTTCCCGTCCCTTTTTCCGACTATATCAGTGACCGGTCAAAAATCACACGGGAGGTGAGACGGTGGATCGGGACAGATTTGAGGCGCTTCTGCGCCGGGACGGCCCGGCGGTGGAGCGATACGTAAAATTCCGACTTCCCACCCTGCCGGACGCGGAGGACGTGCTCCAGGAGACGTACCTGGCCGCCTTCCGGGGCCTGCCGGACCTGCGGGACGGGGACGCCTTCAAGTCCTGGCTGCTGGGCATCGCCCGCCGCAAGTGCGCCGACTGGTTCCGCGCCCGCCGGGAGACCGTGCCCCTGGAGGACGTGCCCGAGCGGCGCCTCGCCTCCGGCCTCCACGGCCGCGCCTCCCTCCCGGCGGTGGGGGAGACGCTGGAGCGCCTGCCCGAGGAGGACCGGCGCCTGCTGGACCTCTTCTACTGGAAGGGGCTGACGGTGCGGGAGACGGCCCGCCGCCTTGGCATCCCCGAGGGCACCGTCAAGAGCCGCCTCCACGCCGCCCGCCGCCGGTTCCGGGAGGCTTACCCCGTGTCGGCAATGACAGAAAAAGGAGTTGAAATTATGAAGGAATTACCGGAATATATACAGAAATACACCATAAAGCGTCTGAACGCGGAGCCCTTCGAGACCGTATGGGAGGAGCTCCCCGGCTGGCTCATCGTCCCGCGCACAGGGGAGAAGCTCCGCTGGGGCCTGTACGACGCCCCCTCCGGCCGCCGCACCGAGTGGGCGGAGCTGGAGGTCGTCGGCCCCGCTGTGGTCCACGGCATCCGGGGCGTGGAGATCGCCGCCGTCCAGTACGACACACAGGACTACTACCGCACCGGCGCCATAGACCGGTCCGAGCGCCGCTTCGTGGCCCAGCTCACCGACACCCGCTGCCGTTTCCTGGCCGAGAGCCACATGAAGGACGGTGTGCGGTACAACTACACCTTCCTGGACGGCCCGGATTTTCAGGACAACTGGGGCTTCGGCCCGGACAACTGCGGCAATGAGACGCGTCTGCGCCGCAAGGGGATACTGGCCCGGAAAGACGACGCGGTCACCGGGGAGGTCTGCCCGGACCTCCAGTCCCTGGATGCGGTGGGCCGGTATGAGGTGACCGTCGGCGGCAAGACATACGACACCGTCTGCGTCATGGATCTGGAGTGCTTCAACGACGGCGTTGCCTCCGAACAGTATGTGGACCGAGCGGGCCGCACCGTCCTCTGGCGCCGATTCAACCGGGACGACTGGGCCTTCGACCGGTACGGCGAAAAATGGAGCCGGATGCTCCCGGAAAATCAGCGCCTCTCCGTCAACGGCCAGACCTACGTCCACTGGTACGACTGCGTCAGCGACTACATTTTCTGACACGCGACAGAAAAAGTGATAAAAAACCGCCCTTCAAGGGCGGTTTTTTCGGAACAATTCCATCTTTCCCAAACCGTGCCCGGAGACTATAATAGAGATTGTTTTGCGGAGTTTGATACCGTGCCGAAAAAATGGAGAAGCGCGCCTTTGGGTTGTAATTATTCGCTTGCGGTATAAAATGTGCGCCGGGCGAAAGACAGTTCATGCGGTAGGATGGATCGGATAGCAAGAACCGCGTTTGACTGGGCTGAGTATTTTCAGGGGGCGGAAAAAGCACATGGAAGTATGGGACGCTTATGATAAAGATTTCAACAAAATCAGCAATGTGACGTTAATAAGGGAAGAACCGATTCCCGATGGGCTTTTCCATTTAGTTTGCGACATCATCGTGAAACATAACGACGGAAGCTATTTGCTGATGCGGCGCGACAAGCGCAAGCATTTCGGCGGTATGTGGGAAGCCACCGCGGGAGGTTCGGCATTACGCGGGGAAACTCCTTTGGAATGCGCGGTGAGAGAACTGCGGGAAGAAACAGGAATTGGATCCGATCATTTGACTGAAATAGGGCGAGTGAGAAGCCATAATACATTTTATGTTGAATTTCTCTGTGTGACGGACTGTAAAAAAGACAGTATCATCCTGCGGGATGGGGAAACCATTGCGTATAAGTGGGTGAGCAGAGAAGAACTCGTCTCTATGAAAGAAAGCGAATTGGTAACCGAACGTATGCAGAAATTCATGGAGGAATTACAACCGTAATCGCGTTTATTTGTTTACATCAAAATCAAAAAACTTAAACCATCTTAACAATACAGGAGGAATCCTCATGGATTACGCCAAAGAATCCCTGCGCCTCCACGGTGAGTGGAAGGGCAAGATCCGCATCAACACCGCCGTCCCCGTCTCCACGCGAGACGACCTGTCCCTGGCCTACACCCCCGGCGTGGCCCAGCCGTGCCTGGAGATCCAGAAGGACATCGAAAAGAGCTACGACCTGACCCTGCGCCACAACCTGTGCGCCGTCATCACCGACGGCAGCGCCGTCCTGGGCCTGGGCGACATCGGCCCCGAGGCCGGCATGCCCGTCATGGAGGGCAAATGCGTCCTCTTCAAGGCATTCGGCGGCGTGGACGCTTTCCCCCTCTGCGTCAAGACGAAGGACGTGGACGAGTTCGTTAACACCGTGGCCCTGATCTCCGGCTCCTTCGGCGGCATCAACCTGGAGGACATCTCCGCGCCCCGCTGCTTTGAGATCGAGCGCAAGCTCAAGGAGCGGTGCGACATCCCCATCTTCCACGACGACCAGCACGGCACCGCCGTCATCACCCTGGCGGGCCTCACGAACGCCCTGAAGGTGGTGGGCAAAAAGAAGGAGGACGTGAAGGTGGTCACCTCCGGCGCGGGAGCCGCCGCCGTCGCCATCGTCAAGCTCCTGCTCTCCGCCGGATTCAAGAACATCGTCATGACCGACCGCACCGGCGCCATTTACCAGGGACGCGAGAAGCTCAACTGGATCAAGGAGGAGATGGCCCGGGTCACGAACCTCAATCATGAGACCGGGAAGCTTGCCGATGTCATCCGCGGCGCGGACGTGTTCATCGGCGTCTCCGGCCCCGGCACCCTGACCACCGATATGGTGAAGACCATGGCAAAGGACGCCGTCATTTTCGCCTGTGCCAACCCGACGCCCGAGATCTTCCCGGAGGACGCCAGAGCGGGCGGCGCGGCCGTCATCGCCACGGGCCGCAGCGATTACCCCAACCAGATCAACAACGTCCTGGCCTTCCCCGGCATCTTCCGGGGCGCTTTCGACGTGCGGGCCTCCGACATCAATGAGGAGATGAAGATGGCCGCCGCCCGGGCGCTGGCGGGCCTCATCAGCGATGAGGAGCTGAGCCCCGACTACATCATCCCCGCCGCCTTCGACAAGCGCGTGGGCCCCGCCGTAGCCGAAGCCGTCGCCTCCGCCGCGCGGCGCACCGGTGTTGCCAGGATCTGATATTTGATAAAATCCCCTTGATCGGCGGCCCTGTTTCGCCGTCGCGGAATCCCCCTCTTCTCCCCGCCGGGCGGCAGCCTGACGGGGATTTATGATACCTTCTTATCTCCCGCGATGAAAAATATAAAAGCATACAAAGAGAAAAACGGCGAAGCGGCGCGGCGGGTTTTGACATTTTCGGTGTGATGTGCTATAATATTCATAATTGTATGTTTCGGAGGCGCTTATGGTCCGGTTAAATGACAAAACCTGGGAAATCACGGCCTCTGACGCGCGTCTGCCCGAGCGGGATGAGCGGGCGCACAAGGGGGACTTCGGGCGGGTGCTGATCGTGGCCGGATCCGTGGGCTTCACCGGCGCGCCGGCCTTTGCCGCCAGGGCGGCGGTGCGGTCCGGGGCGGGGCTGGTGTTTCTCGGCGTGCCCCGGAGCATATATGAGATCGAGGCCGTGAAGAACGACGAGGCCATGGTCTTTCCCCTCCCGGAGGACCCCGGGGCGGCGCTGGAGGAGCTTCTGCCCCGGGCGGAGTGTTCCGACGCGGTGCTGGTGGGCCCCGGACTCGGCCTCACCGACTGGGCGCGGGAGGTGACGTTTGGCATACTGCGAAGGGCGAAAGTCCCCGTGGTCGTGGACGCGGACGGCATAACGGCGGTTTCCCGGCATATAGATGTACTGGATAAGCTGTCATGTCCCGTGATCCTGACGCCCCACGAGGGGGAGTTTGCCCGCCTCTCGGACGGCCTTGCGCGCCTTGACCGGGCGGCGGCGGCCAGAGAGTTCGCCACGGCCCACAACGTCACCCTGGTGCTGAAGGGCCACCGGACCGTCACGGCGTTGCCCGACGGGACCGCCTACATCAACACCACCGGCAACCCGGGCATGGCTTCAGGCGGCTCCGGGGACGTGCTGGCGGGGATGATCCTGGCCCTCCTTGGGCAGGGGATCCCCGGCGCTGTTTGGAAGGCGGTGTACCTCCACGGGGCGGCGGGGGATATGTGCGCGTCGCGCTTTGGCCAGTACGCCATGACGCCCACGGACATGACAGACTGTCTCAAATTCATTTTGAGGTGAGTTTTTTGCGTCCTGCCCGTGTCATTCTCATACTTTTGCCCCTGGCGCTCTGCCTGACCTCCTGCTCCAAAGCGGAGGAGGAGAACAGGATGACCGAGATCCAGCGGACCTTTTCAAACGCCTCCGGCGTCTCCTTCGCCGCCGACATCCGCGCCGACTACGGCGACCGGGTGATGGATTTTGGGGTCGACTTCTCCGGCCTCCCGGAGGCCGGAGTCCTGACGGTGACAAGTCCCGCCATCATCGCGGGCGCCCAGGTGAAGCTGGGGGACGGCGGCGCGGCGCTGAGCTTCTCCGGCGCGGAGGTCTACACCGGCGAGATCCTGCCCGACGGCCTGTCCCCGGTGGACGCTGTGGCCGTGATGGTGGACACCTGGGGCGAGGGACTTGTCACCGAGACGGTGGCGGAGAGCTGGAACGACACCGACTGTCTGGCGGCGCTTTTCCGGGTGGACGACGACGTGGACCTGCGCACCTGGTTCGGCCCGGATGGACTTCCGCTCCACGCGGAGTTCACCTTTGACGGGTACACGGTGATATCCGCCGATTTTTACGATATGAAAGTCGAGGCATTCCAAGATGGATCTGCGAAAGAGGACGTGGGCTGAGATCAGCCTTGGCAATATAGAGCACAACTACCGCGCCATCCGCGCCGTGCTCCCCGCCGGGTGCAAATTCCTGGGCGTGGTGAAGGCGGACGCCTACGGCCACGGGGCCGTGGAGGTTTCCCGGCGGCTGGAGAGCGTCGGCGCGGACTACCTGGCCGTCTCGTGTCTTGACGAGGCGGTGGAGCTGCGGGACGCGGGGATCCGTATGCCCATCCTGATCCTGGGCCACACGCCCAGGGAATATGTGGGAGAGCTCATCGACCGGGACCTGACCCAGACCGTCACCTGCGAGGCCAAGGCCGTCGAGTACTCCCGGGAGGCAGCCGCGCTGGGAAAAACTCTACGGATACATATCAAAGTGGACACCGGTATGTCCCGGCTGGGTTTTCTCACCGCCGGGGGCCACTTTGAGCAGGGGATCGCCAACATCGTCTCCGCCTGCCGCCAGAGGAACCTGGACCCGGAGGGAGTCTACACCCACTTCGCCGTCTCCGACGAGCCGGGGGCGGAGGCCGAGGCGTACACCCGGGAGCAGTTTGGCCTCTTCATGCGGGTGATCGGTGCGGTGGAGAGCGCCGGGATCCGCTTCCGTATCCGCCACTGCGCCAACTCCGGCGCCGTGGTCAGCTATCCTGAGACGGCGCTGGACATGGTCCGGCCCGGCATCCTGCTCTACGGCTTCGGCGACGGAGGCAGGCTGGGGCTGCGCCCCTGCATGAGGCTGATGACCCACGTCTCCACCATCAAGCACATTGACGAGGCGCTCCCCGTCAGCTACGGCGGCACCTTCGTGACGCCCCGGCGGACCCGCATGGGCGTCATCCCCATCGGCTACGCCGACGGCCTCTTCCGGTCCCTCTCCAACAACTGCTCCTTCTGGACCGAGCGGGGCCCCGCGCCCCAACGGGGCAGGATCTGTATGGATATGTGCATGGTGGACCTGACGGACCTGCCGGGGGTGAACCTGGAGAGCCTCATCGAGATCTTCGGCGAGAAACAGTCGGCGGAGACCCTGGCCGCTCAGGCGGGGACCATCTCCTACGAGCTCCTCTGCTCCGTCTCCAAGCGGGTCCCCCGGGTGTACGTGGACTGAGGCCGGCGGCCGACGGCCCGCACACGCGCCGTCCTCTTCGCATAGACTGTATCGGACGCGAAAAAGCGTCCCGGTAATTTATGCCACACTGTATAAATTACTCTGCTTTGTGAAAGAATTATGGTAGTCCGGTATGGACGACTATCAATTCGTCGGAGAGTGAAGAGCGTGCAAAGCGCAGTCAAAAGAGGAGACATCTACTATGCCGACCTGAGCCCCGTGGTGGGCTCTGAACAAGGCGGAATGAGGCCTGTACTTATTGTCCAGAACGACACCGGCAACAAGCACAGCCCCACAGTCATCGCGGCGGCAATCACATCACAGATCGGAAAGGCCCGACTACCCACCCACATTGAGCTGGAGGCCAGGTCCTTCGGCCTGACCCGTGACTCGGTGGTGCTTTTGGAGCAGATACGGACCATCGACAAGCGCCGCCTGCGCGAACGTATGGGCAGGGTCGACGAGGAGCTGATGAACAAGGTGGATGACGCCATCGCCGTCAGCTTCGGCCTGCACAGTTGAGATCTCCCGGGGGAGGGGAGACCTTCCCCCGGATCTTCCCCAGACGGGACACAAAGGAGAATACATATCATGAGTAAAGGAAAAAAATTCCTCATCGCTGTCGCCGTCCTTGTGTTCACGGCGCTTGTGTCGGGCCTCACCACCATGGCCGTCACCAACTACGGCACCAGGGACGACCCGCTGGTGACCCTCAGCTATCTGAACAACGTGCTGACCCCCCAGCTGGAGGCGGCCTTCAATGAGGCCCTGGAGGCCAAGGCGGCGGAGCTTGCGGGGCAGGGCGGCCTTTCCGGCACGACGCCCGGTACCTCGGCGGCGCCCTCGGAATTCGCGGTGCTGACGCTCCAGAACGGCCAGACCGTCCGGTGCGGCGTGGGCGCGGAGATCATGCTGCGCATCGGCTCCGCCGTCTCCGCCGGTCCCGACACGCCCCGGCTCATCGACGAGACGGGCGGCGCCGCCGTGGCCGAGGCGGGCAAGACCCTGACCGTGAACCATATGTATCTGGTCACCATCATCAACAACGGCGTCACCGCCACCAGGGACAACACCAAGATCCTCATACGCGGCGCCTACACGGTGAGCTGACCGCCCCAAAAAAGAATACTATTTCCTCCCGCCCGGTCATATGCTCCTATGACCGGGCATTTTTGTGCCCGGAACAGTTGGGAGGACAAGGTATGTCTTATGATGTGTTCACAAAAGATGGACGGCCCGCCGGGACTCTCCGGGTGACCGCCAGGGGCCCCCGGAGGCTGGTTGAGTACACATCGGACCTGGACCCCGGCGTATCCCGCCTGGTGCTGGTGGGCCCCTCCGGGGCCGTCTCCCTGGGTATCCCCACCCAGTACGCCGGGGGACTGCGCCTGACGAGAACGCTGACGCGGCTTGCCCTGGATGGGGTGGAATTGGAGGGGGAGTGCCGGGCGCTCCTTGTCCCGGCGGGGGAGGACATCTCCGCTCTCGCCCTGACGCCCCGCCCGCCCGCGCCGGACCCACCCTGTGAGCCGGTGGAGGAGGGGAGAGAGGACCCGCCCCCGGAGCCCCCGTCCTTGCCGGACGGGCAGTCCGCGCCGGACCCGCAGTCCTTGCCGGACCCGCAGTCCTTGCCGGACCCGCAGTCCGCGCCGGACCCGTCCCCCGCCCCCGAAACTCCGCCCGTGCCGGAGAAACTGCCGGAGCCGGAGGCGCCGGAAGCGGAGAAATGCCCGGAGCGGGACCCGGAGGACACATGGAGGCCGGAGCCGGACCCGGCGCACCGCTTCAGGGACCCAGAGCTTGCCGCCTCGGCGGGGAAAATCCGGGAGGCGCTGACGAAACGCTCCGGGGACGACACGCTCCTGGCCTTCCCCTGGACGCCGTCCGCCCCCTTCCCCATGATCGAGGCGTTCCGAATGGGGACGGAGGAGAAGATCGGGGACCGGGAGTACATGGTTTTCCGCCTCCGGGACGGGGAGCCGGTGTAAAAATTACAGAACTGTAATTTAATTTTGTCGTTTTTTAACTTTACATGGCGAAAAAATCTGTTATAATTGATATATCGGTGCGAAAGAGCAAATCATAAGGACGAGGAGGGATCATGGATATGGATGATCTTGAATTCACCAGAAAGTTCAGCGTCGCGGACAAGAAGATCGGAACGAGGGAGATTTTATCCTCGGTTTATGACTCGTTGAAGCTCAAGGGCTACAACCCTATCAATCAGATCGTGGGCTACATCCTGTCCGAGGATCCTACGTATATCACCAACTACAACAACGCCCGTTCCCTGATCTGCCGCATCGACAGAGACGAGCTCCTCCAGGAGCTGGTCGAAAGTTATCTTGAGAAAGACAGCTGAGTACGACTTTCTTATAAAATAACGTCTCCCCGCAGTCGCTGTGGGGAGACGTTATTTTTATTTGAGGTGTTCCACGTTCATGGCCCGCAGGGCGTTGAGGATGGCAAGCACCGCCACGCCCACGTCCGCGAAGACGGCCAGCCACATATCGGCGTATCCGAAGGCGCCCAGCACTAAGATGAGGAGCTTCACCGCCAGGGCGAAGACGATGTTCTGCCAGACAATGGCCATGGTGCGCTTTGAGATGGCCACGGCCTCCGGGACGCGGCTGGGCCTGTCGTCCATCAGCACCATGTCGGCGGCCTCGATGGCGGCGTCGGAGCCCAGAGCCCCCATGGCGAGGCCCACGTCGGCCCTTGTCAGCACTGGCGCGTCGTTGATCCCGTCGCCCACGAAGGCCACGGAGCCGTCCGCGCCCTCCAGGAGCTTTTCCAGGGCGGAGACCTTGTCCTGGGGCATCAGGTCGCTGAGCACCTCGTCTACCCCCAGCTCCCCGGCCACGGCCCTGGCGGAGGCGGCCCGGTCGCCGGTGAGCATCACCGTCCGGACCCCCAGGGCGCGAAGCCTGTCGATGGCGGACCAGGCGTCGGCCTTGGGCTCGTCGGAGATGACCACGCGGCCCGCGTAGGCGCCGTCCACCGCCAGAAATACCACCGTGCCGCCGCCGTCCCCCTCGGGCGCCGTGAGACCCGCGGAGGCCATGAGCCTGGCGTTCCCCGCCAGCACGGTCCTGCCGTCCACGGAGGCCCGGACGCCCTGGCCCGCCAGCTCCTCGATGTCCGCCGCCCCGCCCTCCTCGGAGGGGCCGGATTCAGACACCGGCGCGGCGGCGACGATGGCCCGGGCGATGGGGTGGGTGGAGTACGCCTCCGCCCGGGCTGCCAGGGACAGAAGCTCATCCGCCGCCATCCCCACCGGCTCCACGGAGGTGACCCGGAAGGACCCCTCGGTCAGCGTGCCGGTCTTGTCAAAGACCACCGTTTTGACCCTGGACAGGGCCTCTAAGTAGTTGGAACCCTTAACCAATATCCCCCGCTTGGACGCGCCGCCGATGCCGCCAAAGAAGGAGAGGGGCACGCTGATCACCAACGCGCAGGGGCAGGAGACCACCAAAAACACCAGCGCCCGGTGGATCCACTTTGTCCAGGGCTCCGCCGTCAGCAGCGGCGGGACCAGCGCCAGGGCCAGGGCGGCGAACACCACGGCGGGCGTGTAGTACCGGGCGAAGCGGGTGATGAAGTTCTCCGTCTTCGCTTTCCGTTCGGAGGAATTTTCCACCAGGTCCAGGATACGGGCGACGGTGGACTCGGCGTAGACGCTGTCCACCCGGGCCCGGAGCACGGAGTTCAGGTTGATGGTGCCGCTGACAAGTCCGTCTCCCACCGCCACGTCACGGGGTACGGACTCGCCGGTGATGGCCGCCGTGTTGACGCTGCCGGACCCCTCGGTGACCGTGCAGTCCAGAGGGATGCGCTCGCCGGGGCGGATGATGACGGTCTCGCCTACCCGCACCTCCTCCGGGTCCACCTCCACCGTCTCCCCGTCCCGGAGGACGTTGGCGTACTCGGGCCGGATGTCCATGAGGGCCGCGATGGATTTGCGGGACTTGCCCACCGCCACGGACTGGAACAGCTCGCCCACCTGGTAGAAGAGCATCACCGCCACGCCCTCGGCGTACTCCCCGGTGGCAAAGGCGCCGATGGTGGCCACGGACATGAGGAATTTCTCGTCAAAGATCTGCCCGTGGGCGATGTTCTCCACGGAGTGCCAGAGCACATCCCCGCCCGCCAGCAGATAGGGGACCAGAAACAGCGGGAGCTTCCACACCCCCTCCAGAGGGATGAGCTCGGCCGCGATGAACAGGACGAAGGCGGCGAGGATCCGCGCCAGCGTCCGCTTGTGACGTTTTGTCATGGTTATAATCCGCCTTTCTGCGAAAGGCACCGACGAGGTTATGAAACAAGTGGTGCCCAACACTAAAATATTT
>CANQKZ010000063.1 GCA_947624585.1 uncultured Oscillospiraceae bacterium
CTATTTTTTATTTTCCCGGTTTGTCAGGGCCCGGAAACCCTTGTATTTGCAGCTTTCCTAATTGGAGCTAATCATATAAATTTCGCAAGCTTTTTCTTAGAATTCCTCAAAAAATTTTGCGGTTTTTTCCAATTGCCGCTTACATACCCCACCCGGGGAACGTCACCGGGGGCGTTTTGATATGCAAAATATTTATTTCGTGATTAACTGACCAAACACAGCTGATCCAGCGTCCTCCGGTGCTCCTCCCCCGTGGTGATCAGGTAGATCCTGGTCGTCTCCACCGAGGAATGCCCCAGCACATCCGCCAGCTTCACGATGTCCCGGCACACCCGGAAGAAGCACCGGGCAAACAGATGCCGCAGGTTGTGAGGAAATATCTTTGATGCGTCCACGCTCGCCTTTGCGGCGAGTTTTTTCATCTCCGCCCAGATCTGCCGCCGCGAGATGGGCTTACCGCGCCCGGTGAGGAACACCTCCCCGGACTTTATTTTTTTCGATTTGATATATTTCAACAGTTTTTTGCACAGCTTCCCCGGCAAAAGGATCGTCCTGATCTTCCCCTTCAACCGCACCCGCGCTTCTCCCGCGCGCACCGCCTCCACGGTGATGAACCGCAGCTCCGACACCCGGATCCCCGTGCCGCAGATGGTTTCCATCACAAGCTTCAGCCGCTCCGGCGCGGCCTCTACCAGTCTTTGGTATTCCTCCCGCGTCAGCTCTTTAGAGGAGTCCCGGGAGGCGCTTTTCTGGATCCTCAGGGGCTTGACCCGTGCCTCGGTCCACCCGCGCCACTTGAAATACGCATTCAGCGCCGCCGTCATGGAGTTCACCGTCACCGCCGCGTAGCCCTTCTCCACCAGCTCTTCCCGCCATTCCGCCGCCCTCTCGGCGGACGCCTCCCGCCCGGCCAGCCATCGCGCGAACCCCCGCACATCCCTGGCGTACTTCTCCACGGTTCCCTTCCCACGGCCGCGCTCTCTGAGCCAGCCCTCAAATCCGCAAATGCTCCCGATTTCGATAATGTTTTCCATTTTTGTTTCTCCTTATTATAATGTAGTCGCGGCCCCCGCCGCCCGGTGTCCCCGGATATTTTCTACATATTATAATAAGATGATTCCCCCGGCAACAAAAAATCCGGTCCGCGCCCCCGCTCCCTTATAAATGTGCCGGGAATTTCCGAAAATTTCCCCGATTCTTCCCCCATATTACCCATTGACTTCTCCCCTTTACTGTAGTAAAATGCGGTGTAATATAAATTGGGAGTGATTTGTCATGGACGCCTACATACCCTCCGGCTACAGGCCGAAACTTGGAATATACGACACCCAGCGAGCCATCGCGGTGATCAAGCGCACCTTCGAGGACGCGCTTTGCCGCAATCTCAACCTTCTGCGCGTCTCCGCGCCCCTGTTTGTGGAGGCCAGCACCGGCCTCAACGACGACCTGAACGGCGTGGAGCGGCCCGTCAGCTTTGACATCCCCGACGGCGGCAAGGAGGGCCAGGTGGTCCACTCCCTGGCCAAGTGGAAGCGCATGGCGCTCCACCGCTACGGCTTTGCCCCCCGCTCCGGCATCGTCACCGACATGAACGCCATCCGCCGGGACGAGACCATGGACAACCTGCACTCCATCTATGTGGACCAGTGGGACTGGGAGAAGGTCATCACCCGGGAGGACCGGAACGCGGAGTACCTGAAGGCCACCGTCCGGGACATCGTCTCCGCCATCGACGAGGCCAACCGGGAGCTCCAGAAGACGTTCCCCAAGCTCACCGTAAAGATCGATACGGACGTGAGCTTCGTCACCAGCCAGGAGCTGGAGGACCGCTGGCCCGACCTGACCCCCAAAGAGCGGGAGAACGCCTACGTGAAGGACCACCCCACCGCCTTCATCATGCAGATCGGCAAGAAACTTAAATCCGGCCAGATCCACGACGGCCGCGCCCCGGACTACGACGACTGGGACCTGAACGGCGACATCATGTTCTGGAACGATATGCTGGGCTGCGCCTTTGAGGTCAGCTCCATGGGCATCCGCGTGGACCCGGAGTCCCTGGACCGCCAGCTCACCGAGCGGGGCTGTGACGACCGCCGGAAGCTCACCTTCCATAAAATGCTCCTGGAGGGCCGCCTGCCCCTGACAATCGGCGGTGGCATCGGCCAGTCCCGCCTGTGTATGCTCCTCCTCCAGAAGGCCCACGTGGGCGAGGTCCAGGCCAGCATCTGGGACGACAACACCATCCGCGAGTGCGCCTACTCCGGCGTCACCCTGCTGTGATTTCCCAAAATCCCAAAAACGCCCGAGGCACGGCTTTCGCCGTGCCTCGTTTCTGTCCCTCTTTATATTCTTATACTGATATTTGACTAAACCATTTAATTCGCAACGGTCTTTTTCGCGTCAAGCTTCGTCAAGCGGCTTGGAAATACATTCAGTATTCCCGGAGCCGCCATGGAACATATAGGGGTCCGTCAGATTCCCGTTGGAATTGTCCTCGTAAAGCGTGACGGCGGAAGCGCCGTCGTTGGTGAGCTCCACCTTCAGGAAAATGAGGTACATCCCGTCACCTGAGCTTTTCCACCAGTTCCCGGAGCTGGCGGGCCTCGTCCTCCGTCAACTCCTCGGACAGGAACGCGGACATGAACGCCGTCCTGGACCCGCCGAAGAGCCGGGAGATGAGGCCCCGCGTCTCCTGCCTCTGCACCTGCTCCCGGGAGACGAGGGCCCGGCACACGAATCCCGGGTCCCGCCGCTCCACCACGCCCTTGTCCACCAGCTTCTTGATCACCGTGTAGGTGGTGTTCCGGTTCCACCCGCAGGAGGCGGCCAGCTTTTTCGCCAGTTGCCCCGCCGACAGCTCTCCCTCGTCCCACAGAGGCTCCATTACGCGAAGCTCCGATTCAAAAAGTCTCTCCATTTTGCCGTCCTCCTCCGCCGCGTCCTGCGGCGCGGTTTATCACCACTCCACCGGGTCGTCCCCGTCGATGCCGCGCACCGTCAGCTCCCCGGTCTCAAAATCATACAGGAACTCCGCCCAGCTCCAGGGGCTGTGGTGGACAAAGCCCACGGTGCGGTCGTCCACGGTCACGGCCCTGGCGTAGGTAAGCTCCCCCGCCTCCATGGGCCCGTGGCCGGTGAGCCAGGTGTCCGGGTCAAACCCGAAGGATCCCAGCGCCGCTCCGTCGGGAAGAGGCGTCGCGGAAACCGTCTCGCTCCGGTAGTCCACCGTGAACCCGACTTTCGTCCCGTCCGCCAGCTCCGCCACCATCCTCGCGTCCCGGGGATCCTCCCCGCCGCACACATACCGGAGCATCGCGCCCCGGCTGGCGGGTCCCTCCGTCAGGGGATACCGGGTCCCCTGTACCGTGACGCTGTCGGCAAGTCCCAGGTCCAGCGTCTCCGGGGCCGCGCGTCCGCCGGTCACGGCGCCGCTCCACTTTCCGGCCCAGTACTCCACGCCGTCCGCCTCCCGGACCCTGTACGTGGCCACCAGCCCCCTCACCGCGCTTCCGTCGGAGAGGTGGACGCCCGCTCCGGCCTCCACCTCCCACTTCATCCGATTCTCCAGCGCAAGCCGCTGCTCCTTCGTACACTCATCCATCCGCCAGCCCCAGACGAACTCCTCCGATGTCACCCCCAGGGACAGCACCTCCATCCGCGCCCCGCTCTCCGGGTCCGTCACCGCGACGGGCTCCGGGAACCGGACAGTGTACACGCCGGGGACCTCCTCCCCCCAGTCCTCGGTCCAGGCGGGGCGGAAATTCTCCGGCAGGTCCGCCTCCAACGCATTCGCAATCAGAGGCCCGTCCGGCAGAGACTCCTGCTCCGCCGCCTCACCGGGACTTCCGCCCAGCGTCAGGGCCAACGTCCCCGCAAGCAGCGCCGCCGCCAGCAGACCGGCGGCGGTGGTCTTTTTGTACGTCATGATCGACACGATCCTTTCCTCCGTCCTTCTTCTTCCGAATCCCAAGGCAAAGGCCGCCCCGCCCCCGGCGGACAGCTCGATGACGGCGTTGGCGTATCTGGCCCGGATGTCCCCGGAGGCCCCCGCCACCACCGCCCGGTCGCAGCTTAGCTCCACGTCCCGCCGGATGAGCGAGGCCATCAGCCACACCGCCGGGTTGAACCAGTGGACGCACACCGCCAGCGCCGAGGCGTAATGCCACAGGTTGTCCCCCCGCCGGACGTGTACCGCCTCGTGAGCCAGCACGTACCTCAAACTCTCCCCCCGAAGCCCCGGCGTCACAACCACGTCGGGCCGCAGGACCCCGAAGGTCAGCGGAGCGCCGGACACACGCCCAACCCGGAGCCGCGCACGGGCCGGAAGCGCCCCCTCCGGCCTCTCCAAAGCCAGCGGAGCCGCCCGGACACGTCGCCGTACCCGAAGCCAGGCGCGGAGCGTAAGGGATGACAGCAGAGCGGTTGTGATTATGTAAACCTCCCCTGTCACGGAAAAGCCGCCCGCCTCCACCGCGTTCCCGGGATCATTCCCCGCGTCCCGATTCGCGTCCGCCCTGAATATTCCGTCTACCTCCCCTGCCACCCCAGGCACGGCGGGCGGAACCTGTTCCGACGGCTCTCCCGGCGCGGTCTCACGGACCCGCTCCGTCGGCGCCCACAGTCCGTACACGGACAGGGGGCTTCGCACCGGCACCGGTGTCAGAAGCCGCATGATACACAGCGCCCAGAGCAGAAGCGCCGTATGAGGGCCCATCCGCCCCCGCAAGAGCCGCCGTATCAGGGCCGACGCCAGAATCATCACACCGCCCAGCACCGTATTTTCCAGAAGCTGTCCCATGTCCCGCCCCCCTTGCCGAAAAATGACTATTGCGATAGTTACTCCCCCTATAGACTATCACAGTAGTCACTTCCTGTCAACTCATTTTTATAATTTTTCTCCAAACCCTCTTGACAGCCGCCGATTATTACAGTAAACTTATTACACTAACCTGAATAACAAGGAGGGATGCCCCATGCGCGACGCTGTCAGCGGCGGCGCCCTGACGGAGGTGACGTTTTACGTCCTCCTGGCGCTCTGCCAGCCCCGCCACGGGTACGCCGTCATGCAGTTTGTGGAATCCGAGACCGGCGGCCGCCTCACTCTGGGGGCCGGGACGCTGTACGGCGCCCTGAACGCCCTGGAGGACCGGGGCTGGATCGCCCGGTACGGCACGGAGACGGACCGCAGGAAGGAGTACGTCATCACGGACGCCGGACGCCAGGCGGCGGAGCGGGAGCTGTCCCGCCTCCACGCCCTTGTCTCAACGGCGGAGAAAATTTTGGGAGGCGCGAAATGAGCATAAAAAAATTTCACTGGTTCGGAAACATGACATCCAGCGTCAGGTGGCTCAACAAAATGGCGGACCGGGGCCTGCGCGTCGTTGGCGTCACCGTCACGGGGTGCGAATTTGAGGAGTGCGAGCCGGGGAAGTATGAGTACGCCCTGGAGTTCGTGGGCCATATGTCCCGGGAGAAGGCCGACGAGTACGCCCGGTTCCTCCGGGAGTACGGGTACAGGACGTTTTTCAAAAACCTGGCCATGGACTGGAACGCGGGCAAGGTGGAGCTTCGCCCCTGGGCGGAGAAGGGCGCGAGGCTTTCCCGGAACAGCACCACCTACAACCGGGAGCTGCTGATCGTGGAGAAGAAGCGGGACGGCAAGCCCTTTGAGCTCCACACCTCCGTGGAGGACCGGCTCCGGTACGCCAAGAAGGTGACGGCCCCGTGGCTCTGTGCCTTCCTTGTCTTCACCCTCTGCGCCCTCCTCACCCGCCGCTGGGCCTTCCTCATCCCCGCCGCCCCGGCGCTGCTCGTGCTGGCCGTAAATGCGGTCAAGATCCTCCGCCTCCACCGGGAGGCCAACATCCGCGAGCAGTGACCCGGACGCCCGCGAAGAGTCGTTCGGACCGCCGCCTCCCTCTTGCATTTTTTCGCGATTGTGGTATACTTGTCCAATACGCCAATACAGAAAAAATGAGGTGGTATTATGACCTGGGAAGAACTGGAGCGCGCGGCGAAGAGATGTACCCGGTGCGCCCTGTGTGAGACGCGGACGAATCCTGTGTTCGGCGTGGGCGTCCGGGACGCGGAGGTGATGTTTGTGGGCGAGGGCCCCGGCGAGAACGAGGACCTGCAAGGGGAACCCTTTGTGGGCCGGGGCGGACAGCTTCTGGACGTGATGCTGAAGATCATCGATCTGGACCGGACGCGCAACATCTACATCGCCAACATCGTCAAGTGCCGCCCGCCCAAGAACCGGGACCCTCTGGGAACCGAGCAGGAGGCCTGCATCGGCTGGCTCCGGGCGCAGATGGACCTTCTGCGCCCCAAGATCGTGGTCTGCCTGGGCCGCATCGCCGCCCAGGTGCTGATAAAGCCCGACTTCAAGATCACGTCGGAGCACGGCAAATTCTTCGACGTGAACGGCGTCTCGTACACCGCCCTCTACCACCCGGCGGCCCTTCTGCGGGACCCCCGGAAGAAGCCGGACACCTTCGTGGACCTGAAAAGCCTCCAGGCCAAGATCCTGGAGCTGGCCCCCGGGACCTACGGGAGGAGCTGAAACCGTGACTCTCTTTCGAAAACCTCAGGTCTCCGACTTCGGCTGGATCCATGACCTGGCAAGCCGGCAGAACCTGCGCAGCGCCGATTTCAGTTTCTGCAACATAGTCTGCTGGGATCACAACATAGACTCCTACGTGGCCCGTCTGGGGGACCGGGTCCTCATCAGAGTCAGCCTGGGGGGACTTCCCATGTACCTGTACCCGGCGGGGAGCGGTCCCCTGCTGCCCGCCGTGGAGGCCATGCGGGAGGACGCGGCTACCCGCGGGCACACCTTCCTTCTCCGGGGCATCACCCGGGAGGTCCTGCCGGAGATCGAGTCCCTCTACCCCCAGCGGCCCGTCTTCGAGCTGGACCGGAACTACTCGGACTATGTGTACAACGCCTCGGACCTGGCGGAGCTCTCCGGCAAGCGGTATCACGGTAAGAAGAACCACCTGAACCACTTCTCCGCCGCCTTCGACTGGCATTTCGAGCCCATCACCCGGGACAACATCGGCCTCGTCCACGACATGGCCGCCGAGTGGTTCGTTGACATGGAGGAGGAGCGGAAGGAGGACTACGCCGGGGAGGCGGAGGCCATCCGCAACGCCCTGTCCATCTACTTCGACGTGGGCTTCGACGGCGGCCTCATCATCGCCGACGGCAGGCCCGCCGCCTTCACCATAGGGGAGATGATCTCCCCGGACACCCTGGATTCCCACTTCGAGAAGGCCAACCCCCACGTCAACGGCGCCTACACCGTCATCAACCAGCAGTTCGCCGTCTATATGCGGCAAAAGTACCCGTCTCTCGCTTTCATCAACCGCGAGGAGGATATGGGCATCGAGAACCTCCGAAAGGCCAAGGAGTCCTACCACCCGGCCTTCATGGTGGACAAGTACACCGCCCGCTGGCGGGTGTGATTTCAATCGAGGGATATCTATGAACTACGAGATCAGAAAATCCGTCCCCGGGGACGAGGAACATCTCAAGACGCTGTGGCAGCGGGTCTTCGGGGACTTGGAGACAATCATCGACAACTTCTTTACAACGCTCTACACCCCCGGCATGGCCCAGGTGTGCGTGTGCGGGAACGTCATCGTCTCCGCCGCCTATGTTTTGAAGATTGGGGACCTTACGAGTGAGGGCCGCTGGACCCCCTGCCGGGAGATCTACGCCTACGGCACGGACCCGGACTTCCGGGGCCGGGGATTCGGGGACAAGGTCCTGCGCGCCGCCATCGCGGAGGCGGAAAAGGACGGCGTGGCTGTGCTCTGCCCGGCGGAGCCGTCTCTTTTCGGCTATTACGAGAAGTACGGATTCAAGCCGGTGTTCGGCGTCACCCAGACGCGGTGTACGGACGTGGGCATCCCCCTCACGGGCAGCGCCACCCGGATCACCGTCCGGGGATACGCCGCGCTCCGGGAGGAGCTTCTCCACGGGCGGGACCACATCGACTTCGACCTGAAGGCACTGGAGTACCAGAACCTGGACTGCGAGCGAAGCGGCGGAGGCTTCTACTACCTGGTGTCCGACGGCGCGCGCTGCTGCGCCAGCGTGGAAAAGCAGGGGGATTGGGCCGTCATCCGGGAGCTGATCGTCCCCACCGGCAGTATCTACAACGCCGCCGCCCTGGCCGCCCGGACCGTGGGGTGCGGAAAATTCTTTTACAGGACCCCGGTCCGCCAGGGGGAAGCCGGGACCCCCTTCGCCATGCTCCGCGCGGACTCCTCCCCCGCCCAGTCCGGGACCGCCTGGTTCGGTTTCTCCTTCGACTGAGAAATTTTGAGAATTTTCAGTGTTCCTGATTTAATGAATAAAATTTAAAGTGTAATTTCATACTTTTGAAACAGTTCACGGTTTAAGTCTTAAAAGTTTTAGGGTAACATAAGATTCGTGAACATGATAATTCACCTTTTTCATTTTATCCTCTTTTTCTATGGACCGGGGCCCGACGGGGTCCCGGTCACTTTTTTCTTTCCTTTTTGCCAAAGAGGGTGTATAATGGGTCATATTACAGATAAAGATGGGGAGACATATGGAACGACAGGAATTTGAAAAACGCTATTGCGCCGCCCGGCGGGAGCTGATAGGCCGGGACTTCGCGCGTCTCAACGAAATGCAGAAAAAGGCCGCGCTGGCCACCGAGGGGCCTCTGCTCCTTCTGGCGGGGGCGGGCAGCGGCAAGACCACCGTGCTCATCGACCGCATCGCCAACCTCATCCGCTACGGCCGGGCCTCCGACTCGGACGAGGTGCCCGAGGACGCGGACAAGGCGGCGCTGGAGCTTCTGGAGCGGGAGGTACGCGGCGGGGCCGAGCCCTCCGAGGCCGCCCGGGCGCTGTGCGCCCTGGACCCGGTGGAGCCCTGGCGCATCATCGCCATCACCTTCACCAACAAGGCCGCCGACGAGCTCAAAAGCCGCCTGGCAAACAAGCTGGGCCCCGGCGCGGAGGACATCTGGGCCCTGACCTTCCACTCCGCCTGCGTGCGCATCCTCCGGCGGAGCGTCGACCTTCTGGGCATCTCCAAATCCTTCACCATCTACGACACCGCCGATTCCCAGGCGGTGATGAAGCGGGTGCTGAAGGAGCTGAACCTGGACGAGAAGACCTTCCCGGTGAAGGGCGTTTTGGGGGAGATCAGCCGCGCCAAGGACAAGTTCCTCTCCGCCGCCGATTACACCGCCGAGGCGGAGAAGGGATACGATTTTCGGAAAAAGCAGATCGCCCAAGCCTATACCATGTACTCCCGCCGCCTGCTCAGCTCCGACGCGCTGGACTTCGACGACCTCATCTTCTACACCGTCAAGCTCTTCCACGACTGCCCGGAGGCGCGGGAGCGCTGGCAAAGGCAGTTCAAATACGTGCTCGTGGACGAGTACCAGGACACCAGCGCCCTCCAATATATGTTGGCCTCGTACCTGGCGGGCGGCACGGAGAACATCTGCGTGGTGGGCGACGACGACCAGTCCATCTACCGATTCCGGGGCGCCACCATCGAGAACATCTTAAGTTTCGAAAAGCGCTTCAAAAACGCCCGGGTCATCAAATTGGAGCAGAACTACCGCTCCACCGGCCACATCCTGGAGGCCGCCAACAGCGTCATCAAAAACAACCGCGAGCGGCGGGGCAAGAACCTGTGGACCGACGCCGGGGACGGGGAGAAGCTGCGGCTGGAGGTCCTGGACAACGACGACGCCGAGGCCGCGTACATAGCCGCCCAGATCGTCACCGCCGTGGCCGACCGTATGCGCTGGAGCGATTTCGCGGTGCTCTACCGGATGAACGCCCAGGCCAACCGCCTTGAGTACGCCTTCAAGCGCATGAGCATCCCCTATCGGGTGGTGGGCGGCACCCGGTTCTTCGACCGGGCGGAGATCAAGGACATCACCGCGTACTTAAGCGTCATCCACAACCCGGCGGACGATCTGCGGGTCCTGCGGGTCATCAACAACCCGCCTCGGGGCATCGGCAGCACCACCCTGGAGCGCCTGCGGGCCATCGCCGCCAAAACGGGAAGGCCCCTTCTGGACATCGCCGCCGACGCGGCGGAGTACCCGGAGCTGAAAACAGCCGCCAAAAAGCTTATGGACTTCATGACGCTCATCATGGAGCTTCGGAAGATGGCCGATGAGATGCCGCTGGAGGACTTCTACGACGGGATGTTGGAAAAAACCGGCTACCTCGCCGCCCTGGGCACCTCCGACGAGGCCCTGGCCCGTGTGGACAACATCCGGGAGTTGAAGAGCAACATCGTCTCCTACGCCTCCCGGGCCGAGAACCCCACCCTGGGGGGATTCCTGGACGAGATTGCCCTCTATACCGACCTGGACTCCCTGGAGGCCGGGGAGGACAGCGTCGTGATGATGACCGTCCACTCCGCCAAGGGCCTGGAGTTCCCTTGGGTGTTCATCGCGGGGCTGGAGGACGGCATCTTCCCCTCCTTCCGCTCCATTGGCGACGAGGAGCAGATGGAGGAGGAGCGCAGGCTCTGCTATGTGGCCCTGACCCGTGCCAAGCGCCGCCTCACCCTGACGGCGGCAAAGCGGAGGATGCTCTTCGGCTACACCAACTCCAACAACGTCTCCCGGTTCGTGGAGGAGATCCCGGAGGAACACATCGACAAACCCGAGCCCACCCACAAGGAGGGCTTCACCCGGGAGGCGGACCCGGAGTATCTGGAATACGAGCACAGAGAGCGCCGCGACGGCGCCTCCGCAACCGGCGGGAGCTCCGCGACGCCGACCTACGGCCGCGCCGCCCAGGCTCCCAGACCCGGCGTCCCGGCGGGCAGGCCCCGGCAAGCCTCCACCTACAAACTGGCAGCGCCCTCCCCCGCCGCCCCGGCGCTTTTGGAGCTGGCCCCCGGCGACAGGATCCGCCACAAGGCATTCGGGGAGGGCACGGTCCGCGAGGTCGCCAAAATGCCCGGCGACGCCCTTCTGACCGTGGACTTCGGCGGAACCGAAAAGCGCCTGATGCTCAAAGCCGCCGGATCCTTCATCAAAAAACTGTGAGGACATCCCAATGAATAAAAACCGGTACGACACACTTCTTTTTGACCTGGACGGCACTCTGACGGACTCCGCCCCCGGCGTCATGAACTCCTTCCACCACGCGCTGACCTCTTACGGGATCGAGCCCGCCACCCATGAGGAGCTGAAAAAGGTGGTTGGCCCCCCGCTCCGGTATTCCTTCTCCGTCTTCTACGGCGTGCCGGAGGAGCGGTACGACGATATCATGAAGTACTACCTGGAGTACTATCTTCCAAAAGGCATCTACGAGAACAGCGTCTACCCCGGCGTGCCGGAGATGCTGGGGCGGCTGAAGGAGGCCGGGTACCGCCTCATCGTGGCCTCCTCCAAGTGGCAGAAGGGCGTGGACATCGTCATGGACCATTTCGGTCTGAGCCAATATTTCGACTTCATGGGCGGCTCCGAGGTTTCCGTTGGCCGGGTGGACAAGTCCGACGTGATCCGCTGGATCATCGACACCGCGCCCATCACGGACCTCACCGGGACCCTCATGGTGGGGGACCGGATGTACGACGTGGAGGGCGCGGCGGCCTTCGGCATAAAAACCGCCGGAGTCCTGTGGGGCTACGGCACGAAGGAGGAGCTGGACCGCGCCGGGGCCGTCATGACAGCCAGGACCCCGGAGGACCTGTGCGGGCTTCTGTTATGACATATTTCCGTCCCCGGTGAACCGCGCATCCGCGATTTCCAGGGGACGGATTTTTTGGGATTTTTTGCGTTTTCCTCTTGACAAGCCCGTATCGAAGTGATATCATTATGATATCAACTTTAAAGGAGGAAAGATCCGTGAAAACAGACATAGAGGAAAAGGTGCTCCGCCCCAAATCCGGCGGGCTGATGCTGGTGTTGCTGGTGCTCGGCAGTCTGATGGGCTTTGCCGCCCTGATCTGCGGCGCTCTGGTGGCAGGCTTCGGGCGGACTGTGCCCGGCGTTCTGATGGTGGTGGCGGGGTCCCTGACCCTCATCATCTGCCCCATCATGCTGGCGGGGCTGAAGATCGTCAAACCCAACGAGGCCCGGGTCTTCACCCTGTTCGGCAGGTACTACGGCACCGTGAAGGAGAGTGGATTTTATTATGTAAACCCCTTCGTCACCTCCTTCAGCCCCACCTACAACGAGGCGTACAAGGCGGCCGCCGCCAAGGCCCGCGAGCTGCAGGCCGAGGGCAAGGCGGTGATGACCTCCGTGCCCATGGGCAAGGGCATCAGCCTCAAGACCCAGACCCTGGACAACCGCCGCCAGAAGGTCAACGACGTGCTGGGCAACCCAATCATCATCGGGGTCGTGGCCATCTGGCACGTGGAGAACCCGACCCTCGCCGCCTTCGCGGTGGAGAACTACCAGGAGTTCCTGAACATCCAGACCGACGCCACCATCCGCAACGTGGCGCGGCTCTACCCCTACGACGTGTTCGACGACGACGATGACGACGACGGCGTCAGGGAGAAGACCCTGCGCTCCTCCACCATCGAAATCGCGGACACAATGCGGGACGAGCTTCAGAAGCGAGTCGCGGGCGCGGGCCTTGCCATCGAGGAGGTGCGCATCACCCATCTCGCCTACGCCGAGGAGATCGCCGCCGCCATGCTCCAGCGCCAGCAGGCCGTCGCCATCATCGCCGCCCGGCAGAAGATCGTGGACGGCGCGGTGGGCATGGTGAAGATGGCCATCGAAAAGCTCAACGAGGACGAGGTAGTGCTCCTGGACGAGGAGCGCAAGGCCGCCATGGTGTCCAACCTCCTGGTGGTCCTGTGCGGCAACAAGGACGCCCAGCCCGTCGTCAACTCCGGGAGTCTGTACTGATGACCCCCGAGGAGCGTGAAGAGGCCCTCCGGGCCCGTTTGGAGCGCATCCAGGCGCTGGAGCGGGAGCTGAAGGCCAAGGAGTCGGCAAAGAAGCAGGTCCCCCTGCGCCTCTCCGCCGCCCTGTGGAACGAGATCGCCGCCTGGGCGGAGGAGGATTTCCGCAGCGTCAACGGCCAGATCGAGTACATCCTCACCGAGGCGGTGAGGCGGCGGAAGGGGAAAGGTGAGACGGTATGAGATCCCATGGGCGAAAAATGATCGGCCGCATCGCGACGGCCGTGATCCTGGTGCTGTATTATACTAATATTCAATCAATATAAGACATTCGCGATGGTCTTTTTCGGGTCATGCTTCGTCACGCGGCTTGGAAATACATACAGTATTCCCGGCGCCGCCTTCCTCGCCTGACACGAAAAATCCTCATCGCTCGGTGTCTCATTTTAATTGAATATTAGTATTACCTTCTGTATTTTTTACTCCTGGCGTCCCTGCTGGAGGGCGTCTGACGGGCGGTGCTGGGGCTGGCGCCCCTGGCCTGCGCGGCGCTGACGGTTTGGGTGTGCGTGGAGAGAATAAAAGAGATAAGGAGCGGTGAAGAGGATGATCTTAGTCAATACTGATTACATCGGCGGGAAGCAGCTGGAGATGCTGGGCCTGGTCAAGGGAAGCACCATCCAGACAAAGAACATCGGGCGGGACATCTCCCAGAGCTTCAAGACCCTGGTGGGCGGCGAGCTCAAGGCGTATACCGAGATGATGAACGACGCCCGGGCCCTGGCTACCAAGCGCATGGTGGCGGAGGCCGAGGCTTTGGACGCGGATGCGGTGGTCAATGTCCGGTACGCCTCCAGCGCCGTCATGCAGGGGGCGGCGGAGGTCATCGCTTACGGCACGGCGGTAAAATTCGTATAATACAAGATTATAAATCATAAGGGGCTGTGAATGTCCACGCCTGGGGTGGCGTGTTTTTTCACAGCCCCTTTATTTCGTTGCGTAAACGCACCAAAAAAATCTCCGGGCTTTTCGGAAACCCGGAGATTTTTTGTATCATAATGGGTTGCGCCCTTTCCCCGGCGCTTCTCACCCGGCCTCATACTAATATTCAATTAAAATGAGACACCGAGCGGCGAGGATTTTTAGTGTCAGGCGAGGAAGACGGCGCTGGGAAATACTGTATGTATTTTCAAGCCGCATCTTGATGCTTGACGCGAAAAAGGCCGCGGCAAATGTCTTATTTTGATTGAATATCAGTATCAAACCACACGATCGACGCCTTACCCCGCCAGACGTCGGATAGGGGGTACACATACTCGCGGCCCCAGAATCCCTCTTGGCACAGGAGGCGGCGGGCGGTGAGGGCGTAGAGCCAGGCGAAGGGGATGAAGCCGGATAACGGGAAGCGACCCAGGAGCTTCCGATGAGGGGACAGGTACTCTCCCGCCGTCACGGTCCGTTCCGCCTCACCGGCGCGGCGGAGGAGATAAAAAAGGACCAGGTTCACCGCCGACACGCCGCCGCAGCCGGTGGAGCGGGCGACGCAACCGGGAAGCCACATCTGGCTTCCTCCGAGGCAGGGGGCGGACTGCCCGCCGTCGGACCCCGGAGGGAGGACCTTGGGGAAGGGGCCGCAGGTGAAGGTCTGCTTCAATTGCCGTTCAGAAGAAGCTCCACGATCCTGCCGTAGAGCTTCTCAGCGTTCTCCCTGAAATTGGCCTCGATCTGCTCGGATTGGGCCAGATCCCCGGTCAGCAGCTCCAGGGAGAGAATGGGGCCCATGCCGTCGGACATGGACAGGTTGACGGTGAAGCCGCCCCGGGAGCGCATCTGATGGCTGGCGGTGATCATGCTCCGGCGGCGCTGGAGGTTTGCCAGGGTGGCGGCGGCCTTCTCCGCCCGGACGCGGACGGAGTAGGGGAGCACGGACTCCATGGCCTCCCCGTTCTGGCGGCCCTTCTCGGTGACCAGATACCCGTCCTCGTTCTTGTCCGCGTGGCCTGTGTCCACCAAATCGCTGAGGGCCTGAGAGAAGTCGAAGTAGTCGATGGCTCCGTCGGTGAGGAGCGTCATATCCGTCAGCTCCTCCCAGGCCGCCCGCTCCGGCAGGCGGCGCAGGATGAACAGGATCAGCACCTTCAGTTCCATCTCCGTGTGGATAAATCCAAGTCTCTCCTCCATACAATTGTCCTCCCCACGTTTCATTGATTAAATTATACACGAATGCGCTCAACTATACAAGTATTTTCTTCGTTCTTGCCAAAGCCCTTGCCCATATGCGCACACCCCAATTTTCCCTTGCGCCGCAAGGCTTTCCTCCCTTCAATATTTTCCCACCCCCCCGTGCCCCCATTTGACACCAAATCCGAAATCCGCCAGTAGTGACACCATACAGACCCACGCTCC
>CANQKZ010000064.1 GCA_947624585.1 uncultured Oscillospiraceae bacterium
CCAAAAAAAGAAGAGAGTTGCCAGGGAATCCTTGGTAACTCTCTTCCTTTTTTACGGGACTTTTTTCACAGCCCCTCTTTGTATCCCTATTTTCCTTTTCTCTCCCTGTACTCCCCGGCCCCTCTGGCGAACCTTTCCAGTCCGTCCCGGAGCCGCTCCCGGGAGGTGGCCAGGTTCAGACGGATGAAGTACTGTCCGTCCGCGCCGAACTGCGCGCCGGGGGAGAGGCGCAGGCCGGTGGACTCGCGGAGAAACGCGCACAGCTCCCCGGTGTCCTCCGTGAGGCGGGAACAGTCCAGCCAGAGCAGATACGTAGCCTCCGAGGGCGTTACCCCCACCTCCGGCATATGCGTCCGCAGGAAATCTATGGCAAACAGCTTGTTCCCGAAAACATACTCCCGCAGCTCATCCAGCCACGGGCCGCCTTTTTCAAAGGCCGCCACCGCCGCCGGGACCGCGAAGGTGTTGGGCTCCGCCACCTCGTCGGTGTTGAGGGCGCGCCAGACCCTGTGGCGCAGAAATTTGTCCGGCACGCACACCGCCGCCGTCTGGATACCGGCGATGTTGAATGCCTTGGTGGGCGCCATACACGTCACCGACACCCTCCGGCACACGTCGGAGACGGAGGCGAAGGGCACATACTCCCTCCCAGGGTCCGTCAGGTCGCAGTGGATCTCGTCGGAAATCACCGTGACCCCGTACTCCAGCGCCAGCTCCCCGATTTTCGCCAGCTCCTCCCGCGACCAGATGCGCCCCACAGGGTTGTGGGGGTTGCACAGGATCATCAGGCTCACCTGGGGGTCCGCCATGGCCTCCTCCAGAGCCCCGAAGTCAATGCCGTACTCCAGCCCCCGCCTCATAAGCGGCGCCTCTTTGGGCACGCGGCCGTTGTTGAGGATGGAGTTGAAGAAGATGTTGTACACCGGCGTCTGGATCAGCACCTTCTCCGCCGGTGTTGTCAGCTTGCGCACACAGGTGGAGATGGCGGGCACCACCCCCGCGCAGAAAACGAGCCACTCCGGGTCCATCTCGAACCCGTGCCGGTCCCTCCACCAGTTGACATAAGACTGTGCCCACCGGTCCGGTATGATGTTGTACCCGAACACCCCGTGGGCGGCCCGCCGCTCGATGGCCTCCCGGATCTCCGGCGCGGCGGGGAAATCCATGTCCGCCACCCACATGGGCAGGGACCCCTCCGCGTATTCCTCGTCCCACTTGAGGGACCCGGTGCCCCGCCTGTCGGGCATGTCGTCAAAGTTGTATCTCATTGAAATTCTCCAAATCAATCATTCTACGATCTCCCAGCCCTCCAGCCCGGACCCGCGCTCCGGGTCCTCGGCGAAGAGCATGGGCAGACCCAGAAGCTCGGCGATCCCGGCGACCTTGTCGTCGGCGAACACCCAGTCCGGTTTCTCCCAGATTTCCCGCACCTTCTCCCGCTTCTCCGGGGGACAGAGCGTCAACAGAAAATCCGGGAAATCACAGGAGTAGACCTCTTCATCATATTCCTCATACCCCTCGGGCGCCCGGGCGAAGTCCCCGCGCTCCTTCCCGTCAAAGAAGGACACGAAGGCCGCGTCGCTGTCGAAGACGGAGAAAGCCAGGACAGAGGAAAGGAAGATTTTGTAAATCCTCTCGCAGTCCCGGGAGGAGGCGATGTGCCCCTCGCACAGTTCCTCCGCGAACACCGGGAAGAAGGCCGCGCCGGGCCTGTACGCGGCGTAAGGCGCGGCGTTGGGACCGATTCCCCGGAACCCGGTGACGCCGCCGGCCTCCGGGTCATGGAGTATCTTTTGAAGCATCGCGGCGGCCTGTTCCAGGATCTCCGGGGACAGGGAGTCTCTGTTTTTTTCAAGCTCCCGCGCCATCATCCGCGCGAGGGAGTTCCCGGCGGGGGCTGTGGACGTTCCGGCGAGCTTTCCAAGCCCGGCCCTGATCGTCTCCACCGTCTGACCCTGATTTTTCACGTAATACCAGCTGTAAGTCGTTCCCATGTGGTGGCCCCCTTACGCCCTCACGACGATCTTCGTCCCGGAGGGGTCGATCTTGTCCTTTTCCAAAATGAGCTCCCCGATGGAGTCCGCCCGGATGATGCCGGAGGTGGGGTTGATCACCGAGTCCACCCCGCCCACAATGTCCGCGTCCACGCTGGAGTATTCAAAGGCCAAGGTGGTGTTCAGCAATTTGCAATGGCGCAGCGTCAGGTTCTCTATGTAGCACATCCCCTGGAGGCTCTCGATGGTGCAGTTTTCAAAGGTGAGGTTTTTCCCGTTCCAGCCCAGGTACTCGCCGCTGATGAAGCTGTCCCGCACCGTCACGTTCTCGCTGTTCCAGAAAGCGTCCTTGGTGAGCATCCGGGAGTCCGTCACCGTCACGTTTTTGGCCCCGTCGAAGCAGTAGTTGCCCACTAAGCGCAGATTCTCCACCGTCACGTTCTCCGTGTCCATACCGAAGTAGTCGCCCTTCACCGACACATTCCGAAGCTCCACCCCGTCACAGTGCCACAGGGTCTCCTGGGCGTTGGGCAGGTCCACATCCGAAAGCTTCAGGTTCCGACACCGCCGGAAATTCTTGGGCGCCTCGATGACCGCCCGCTCCACCGCCATGTCCTCGGTGTACCACACCCCGGCCCGGGCCATCTCAAACCACTGGCAGTCGGTGACCCGGATATCCCGGCAGTACCACAGGGGATACTTCCACTTGAACATACAGTTTGTGAGCCGGATCCCCCGGCTCTCCTTCAGCGGCGACTCCCCGTCGTCAAAAATGGTGTCGTAGATGTCCAGGTCCCTGCTCATAAAAAGCGCCCTCTCGCCGGTGAGCCTCCGGGCGCGTATCTCTTCGCTCATGTGTCTGTTCCTTTCGTTGAAATCTGAGGAACCTCTGAACAAATCGCCGCATCGATCTTAACGGCATATTTTCCGCCATATTTCGTCAAAAAATTTTGAAATACACAAAGTATTCCTGCAATTTTTTGCCTTATACTAATACTCAACTAAAAGCAGACACCGAGCGGTGAGGATTTTTCGCGTCAGACGAGGAAAACGGCGCAGGGAATACTTTATGTATTTCCAAGCCGTTTAACGAAGTATGGCGCGAAAAAGACCGCCGCGAATGGCTGGTTTTAGTTGAGTATTAGTATTGATCTGGCGAAAAATCTGCGCAGGCTACTCGGCACGTCGATTTATTCAGAGGTTCCTTAAAAAGACATTCTACCACAGCCCTTTTCAGATTTCAATTGCAAAAACGGCGGGGTGAGAGACGGAGAGCGGTCTTTCGTGAAAACGTCCGGTCGTGTGTCTTGATCAAAACCCGTCTGCCTCAGATCACCTCATTTTTCATGGCGTCAATGGGATTATCCCTCTTCACCCCCGCCATGGAGTACATCATGGACAAAAACACCACCAGAAACACGCTCCCCACGGCCACAGCCACGGCGGTCCAGGGGACGTAGAACCGTATATCCATAGCCCGCCGCACGGTGCGGTAGATGAGATACGTGACGGCGAAGGCGGCGGGGAGGCCGTAGAGCAGGGACCTGGCGCCGTAACGCAGACACTCGAAGTTCATCATCCGGTTGAATCCCCGGTCCGTCATCCCCACGGAGCGGAGCATGGCGAACTCCCGGCGGCGCAGAAGGATATTGGTGGAGACGGTGTTGAACACGTTTGCCGCCGCGATGGCGGAGATGAGGGAGATAAAGCCCCAGGAGACCACCCGCACCATCAGGACAAGGCCCCGTTCCCGGGCACTGAGGGCGAAGGTGTCGTAAAATTGGTCCTCCGAAAGCCCCAGGCCGGCGTCCTCGGAAGCGTCGAGGATCTTGGCAAGGCCGTTTTCGTGGTCGTCGGTGCGGAAGTACATGTACCACACGTCCCGGGTGCTGCCGCAGATCCTCCGGGCCTCGTCGGCGGAGGTCAGGATCACGATGTCTCCGCCCAGGGAGCCCAGGGGCAGGTCCTCCGTCATAGCGCCGATCTCGTAGGAGTAGTCCCTTGTGAAGTCCTTCTCCTCGATGCCTGCCTCCTCCCGCTCCGCCCAGGTCATGTCCCCGGCGCCCAGGCTCTCGTAGTAGGCGCGGGCTGCCTCATCGTCGTAGACGGAGAACTCGAGCGTTTTCTTGTCCGGGCGGAGGATACGGAACCGCTCCACCCGCTCCGTGTCCCGATTGTAGCGCGATGTTTCGGAGTACACGATGACCTTGGGGTGTTCCCCGGTGTAGTCGGCCTCCCGCAGGCCGTGGGCGGACAGGTACTCCCGGAAGCACACGTCCTCCAGGCCGATGACCGTAGCGGAGACCTGGACGCACCAGCCGTCCTCCCCGGTATCGCCGCCCCCCGGCGCGGTCGAACCGCTGTCCTCGCTGGCGGCGAAGGCGCCGCCGAAGAACCGCTCCAGGGTGTCCTCCGGGATGTCCTCGGCCCCCAGGCTCAGGTTCGGGAGGTTTAGCTCCTTGAAAGCGGACCACTCGGTGACGGACTCGGCCCGGGACAGAACGGAGGCGACCCGGCTCATCTCGGTGCTGGGGAGGGAACCCTCATTCTCGGACGCGGAATGGGCGGTGTCATACGCGCAGTAGAGGCTGATGTCGTAACCGGAATCGTCGTAGACGCCCCGGACCGTGTCGGTCATGTACCGGCAGAAGGAGCTGGCAGAGATGAAGAGCACCACCGACATGAAGAGGCTCACCACCGTGGCCCGATAGCGCTTCCTGTCGCGCTTGAAATATTTCCCTGCGATGGCCCCCTCCAGGCCGAAGAGCCTGTAGGTCAGAGGCCAGGTCCGCACCTCCCGGCGGCGGATCTTCACGTCCTCCGACTGGCGGATAGCCTCGATGGCGGTGACGCGCATGGCCCTGCGGGAGGGGACCCAGGCGGAGATCAGCACCGTCACAAGCCCAATGGCCGCCGCCGAGATCACGGACCAGGGCGTCAGGCGCAGAGTCAGGGCGAAGTCCGCCTCCTCGGAGGCCATATAGCCCGCGAAGAAATCCGCTATGGCCTTCCCTATAAAATGGAATGTCACCGCCATACCCACAACGCCGGAGAGGATGCCCAGGGGGATGCCCGCCAGGCTTACGAACAGGGCCTCGGTGAGGACCATGGAGCGCAGCTGCCTCTTTGTGGCGCCCACGGAGCGGAGAAGCCCGAACTGGCGGGTGCGCTCGGCCACGGAGATGGAGAAGGCGTTGTAGATGAGGCTGACGGAGCCGAACATGATGAGCCCCAGCAGGATGGCAGCGAAGCCGTAGAGCACCCGGTAGAAGGTGCCGCGGCGGGAGTAGCCCAGGGTCATCAGGTAATCCGCGTTTTCCTCCCCGCCGTAGGCGCCCTGGGGGAAGTCCCGGAGGAAGTCGAAGGTGTCTCCTGGGTCCCGGAGCGTGAACCAGGCCTGGACGTAGGGCGGCTCGGCGCTGTCATCCCACAGGGTGATGGCAGTGGTGCCGGGGAAATTGCCGCCCCGGGTGAAATCGTCGGTGCAGAAGCCCACCACCGTGTAGGTCCTGGCGTCCCGGACCCGCAGCTCCTCGCCGGAGACGTACCAGGTGTGGTCGCCCAGAAGCTCCCCGTCCAGATACCGCTCGCCCAGGTCCAGGGTGATCTCACTTCCGATCCGGACGTCGGTGCTTTTCTCCGAGAAGCTCAGGGCGATCTCCTCCGGGCTCTCCGGCAGGCGGCCCTCGGTGACATTGATGGGCATCCGGTCCAGAAATTCCCCGTCCACGCCCAGGACGCGGATGTAGATATACCCGCCGCCGTCGCCGTGGGATGTGTCGTGGACGCCCATGATCTGGGCGGCAAAGACGGACTTCACCCGCCCGTCGCTCTCCAGGCGCGGAAGGTCCGAGGCGGGCATTTCGCAGAAGGTCCCGTGCCAGCCGCCGGTCTGGAGGGCCATATACCGCTGGAGGTAGCCGGTGAGGCTCGTGAGGCTGACAGTGACCGCCGTGATCATGGCGGCGGAGAGGATGATGCCGATGACGGTGACCAGGGTGCGGACCCGGTTTTTCAGAAGGGTCTTCAGCGTGACCTTGGAAAAAATACTCATTTCCGCAGCACCTCGTCCCGCACGATGCGCCCGTCCTCGATGGCGATGAGCCGGTCGGCCTGGAGCGCGATGTTCTCGTCGTGGGTGATGACGATCAGCGTCTGGTCGTACTTGCGGTTGGAGGTTTTGAGCAGGTCCACGATCTCCTGGCTGGCCCGTGAGTCCAGGTTGCCGGTGGGCTCGTCGGCCAAAACCACCGCCGGAGCGTTCATCAGGGCGCGGCCGATGGAGACGCGCTGCTGCTGGCCGCCGGAGAGCTGGTTGGGCAGGTGCTTCTCCCGGCCTACAAGGCCGAGGGTGTCCATCAGCTCCCGAAACCGGTCCTCGTTGACCCGGCGGCCGTCCATGAGGACCGGCAGGGTGATGTTCTCCCGCACGTCCAGCACGGGGATCAGGTTGTAGAACTGGTAGATGAGCCCCACCTCCCGGCGGCGGAACACCGCCAGCTGCTCCTCGCTCTTTTTGTACACGTCCTGCCCGTCCACGAACACCTTCCCCGACGTGGGGGTGTCCACGCCGCCGAGAATGTGCAGGAGCGTGGACTTGCCGGACCCGGACGGCCCGATGATGGCCACGAACTGCCCCTTCTCCACCGAGAAGGACACCCCGTCCAGGGCACGCACCTGATTGTCCCCGGTCCCGTAGACCTTTGTAAGGTCCTCCGCTCTCAAAATTTCCATATTCCGGCCTCCTTTTGGCTATGTATGCGGTCATTGTAGCAGGCCAGAGTGACGGGCCGGTGACTTTTGGGTGACAGATTTGTAATAATCACACCGTGCTCTTGTAGAACCGGACGGTGAAGCGGGCGCCGCCCTCGGGGGCGTTTTCCGCCTTGACGGAGGCGCCGGAGGCCCGGAGGATGGTGCGGGCCAGAGCGAGGCCGATCCCGGCGGACTGGGCGTCGGCGTTTTTGCCCCGGTAGAAGCGCTCGAAGATGTGGGGAAGGTCCTCCGGGTCGATGCCGGGGCCGGTGTCCGTGACGGTGAGCTGGGTGTAGACGGCGTTCTCCCGGGCGGAGACGGTGACCGCGCCGCCGGGCGGGGTGTGCTCCATGCAGTTTTTCAAGATATTCCCTATGGCCTCCGCCGCCCAGGCCGGGTCGGCGGTGAGAGTCTCGTCCCCGGTGAAATCCCGGCGGAGCGTCACGTCCCGGAGCTCCAGGGGGATGAGGAGCGGCGCGGCGGCGTCGTCCACAAGGCGGCGGACGGTGAGCTCGCGGGGGCGGAGCTCGGCGGTACCGGCATCCAGGCGGGAGATCTTCAAAAGGGCCGTCACCAGCCATTCCAGACGCGTCAACTGCCGCTGGATGTCCCGGGTCAGCGCCGTCCGACGCTCCGGCGAAAGGTCCGGGTCCGCCAGCATGGAGGCGGCCAGGCCCATGCCGGTGAGGGGCGTTTTCAGCTGGTGGGAGATGTCCGCCAGGGAGTCGGCCAGGGCCCGCTTGTCCGATTGCAGGGTGTCGGCCTGGGTGCGGAGGGTCACCAGGAGCTTGGAGAGCTCCGACTGGAGGATGGACAGCTCCCCCTCGGAGAAGCGGTCCAGGTCGAAGCTCTCCCCGCCGTGGAGGATGCGGTCCAGCCCGTCGGCCAGCTCCGCCATGAGCCGGTAGCGGCGGCGGGCGGAGAGCAGGACCACGGCGTAGAGCACAGCCGACGCAATGAAGACCGCCAGGGCCGCCGGGAGCCCCGCCAGGAGGGACAGAGCGACGCAGAGGAGGGCGGCCAGCCAGAAGAGCAGCGTCTCCCGGCGGAAGGCCGGGTTTCTGAAAAGATTTTTCACAACCGGTACCCCAGTCCCCGGACGGTCTTGATGAGCTTCGGGTCCGCCGGGTCGTCCTCTATTTTGTCCCGGAGGCGCTTGATGTAGACCGTCAGGGTGTTGTCGTTGACAAAATCGCCGCCCACGTCCCAGATCTCCTCCAGAAGCCGGGACCGGGAGAGGACCACCCCACGGTTGGAGATAAATACCAGCAAAAGCCGGTACTCCAGGGCGGAGAGGAACACTTCTTTTCCGTTTTTTGTCACCTGTGCCCGCTCTGTGTCCACGCGAAGGCCGTCCAGCTCGAAGACGGAGGAGGCTTTGCCCGCGCGGCGGAGGACGGTGCGGATGCGGCTGACGAGCTCCCGGGGGCGGAAGGGCTTGGCGATGTAGTCGTCGGCCCCCAGCTCCAGGCCCGTGACCACGGAAAACTCGTCGCCGGAGGCGGTGAGGAAGATGATGGGGATGTCCAGCTTCCCCTTGAGGGCGGAGCAGAGGGCGAATCCGCTGCCGTCGGGCAGATTCACGTCCAGGATCACCAGGTCAAAGGAACCGTCCGCAATATTCAGGGCTTTGGCGGCGGTGGGGACGGTCAGGGCGTCGAACCCCTCGCCGCGCAGGAAGTCGGCCAGGTTCCGGGCGATGGCGTCGTCGTCCTCCACGATCAGGATGCGTGTCATAAGATCACCTCGTGTGTTGATGGGTACAGTATACCACAGGCCGGCGGAAAAGTGGAGGGGAGGAATCTTTAATTTTGCGCAAAAAAGGGCCGCCCCCCAAAAGGGGGGCGGCCCGGGGTATCGGGTCGACGGTGACCTGTCGGTCAGCGTCCGGCCGGGGGATCACTTCTCCTCGGCCAGGGTGGCGCCGATGCGGGCGAGGATGGTGGCCATCTCACCGCGCTGGATGTTCTCCAGGGGGGAGAGGGTGATGGTTCCGTCAGGATTCTCGCGGCCGGTGATGTAACCCTTCTCAACGGCCCACTTCATGGCGGTTTCGAAGCCCTCATAATCGCTGACGGTGTCGGCGTCCGTGAACTTGCTCAGATCAAACTCGGACTCGGGGGCGCCGTTGGCGCGCCAGAGCATGACAACGAACTGCTCGCGGGTGACGTTTCCGTCGGGGTCGGCGCCGTCGGAGATGGCTTGCTTGCCCTCCTCGGCGGTCATCACGTACTTCTGCGCATCCTTGTACCAGTCAGCTCCTTCGGCGGTCTTGAAGCCGGGGACGCCCATGCGGGCCAGGATGACCCATGCCTCGGCGCGGGTGATGGCCTTGGCGGGCTCGAAGCCAGTGCCGGTGCCGACCATCAGCTTCTGCTCGATGGCGTAGTGGACGCCGTTGTGATACCACTCGTTCTCATCCACATCGTCATAGTCCTCGCAGACATGGTCGCCGGCGGGCTTGAAGGTGACGGTGACGGTGACGGGAGTGGCCTGAGGCACCGTGTAGGTGAAGGTCCCGTCCGCGTTGGCGGTGACCTCCACAGAGGCGCCGTTATTGTCGGTGACGGTGACCTGGTCAACGACATACCCCTCATTGGGAGTCACGGTGACGGTGACGGTCTTACCGGCACGCGCGGTGGTAGAGCTGAGCTTCGCGGAGCCGTTGGTGGTCTTCGCGAGCTTGGAGGTGGTGGGAGAGGAAACGGCGGGGGTGTTCTTAACATCGGTCAGGGTCACGGTGATAACGCCGTTTTCGGGCTCACCGACGACCCACTCAAGGTGAGAGCCCTCAGCGCAGGTAGCACCCTCGGGAATGGAGGCCGGCTTAAGGGCAGCCTCGGTAACATCGTTAGCGTCGATGAAGAAGTCAGTGGGCAACGGGTCAGTGTAGGTAACTTCAGTGCCCTTCGCATACGTAACCTTGTTGATGGTGACAGTTGCGGAAGCGACAACGGTGGTGCCGGACTTCAAGTTGATGGTGTAGTCGCCAGCGGTGAGTTTAAAGCTACTAGCGACCTGTGCAGAGTTGTCGAAGCTGTAATAGAAGTAACCGCCCTTGGTTGTGTCCTTTACAAAGGAAACCTTATCAGTTTGGGGAATAGCGAAGACGGACGCATCACCTTTCTTGACTTCAACGGTGACTTCTGTACCATTACCTGTGCCGGCAAACGCAACATAAATCATGTTTTTGGCAGCATCGGTGATGGTAGTAGTCGCTCCGGGGACAACTTCCTTGATTGCATCCTCAAGGCCCTTCTTGGCAGCGTCCTTTTCAACCTTGAAGCCGGCAACGACCTTGGTGATATCAAGGTTTGGAACCTGAAGCAGGACGTTCTTGGTGGTCAGGTGGATGGTTTCGGTACCAATGAGCTCGTTATCTTTGTACCACTGAACAAGTATCCACTCGAAGCTGAGCTTAAGGTTGGTGGCGTTAATGGTGGGATAGAAGGCAACGCCCATGCCATCCTCACCATGGACAAGGGAAATTTCCTGCTTGCCCTTTAATGCGACGCCGGTTGCGATGCTTGCGCGATCAGTACCATACTTGGCATCGACATGGGTCGCACCTTTGGGGGCAATGATGGCGATACCGGTGTAGTACTGGGCGGGTTGCTGCGACTGGGTTCCATCGGTACTGGTGGACTGACTGAGCTTGCTGACATCGAGGGTCACTTCATAGTAGTAACCGACGTTGTTTGTCTCAGCGGTGTCCATGGTCAGCTCTACGCTTTCGACCGTGGAAGAATTGTTCTTCTCAGGGTCGGTGATCGCGGGGTAAATCTCGGGGGCGGTGGGCTCAACTGTGTCAACACTATTAGCAAAGCTGATTCTGTATGCGATGGTGCTGATGGGGGTGCTGCCTCCAATATCGCTGAACCAGCGCAGGATGTAGACCGTTCCCTCAAGCTCGGGATTGCCGGCGTTGAGGTAGTAGGAGAAGCCAAGCTTACCATCCGGGCCATTGTTCGGAATGTATGTGCCAAGGGGAGTCTGCGCAGGATCTTGACTGTTCAGATCCGCAAACGCAGCGGCATAATCAGCGCCGAGGCCGAGTTTGACGCTCTTAGCATTTTCGGGAGCGGGGACGGAGAAGCCGACCCAGTAACCGAGCTGGCCGTTGGCGTTGTAGTGGAGCGTCACGTCGGTGGCGTCAATGGTCACATCGTACAGGGAATCAGTCGCGTTCCACTCAGCGGTTACTGCATAATCGCCGATGGCATCATCCTGACTGCCGGTGTCGACAACATTGGCCTTGCCGACGACCACGGTGTCTTCACCTTCCTCGATAGGAGGAGCGAAGGTGACGGTATTGAACACAACGTGATAGAGCGTGGTGCCGAGGGTGGTATCACTCTTGTGCCAAGTGATGGTCACCCAGTAGTCTTTGTCCATCTGGACCTTGTCGAAGTAGAGGCTGACGCCAGTATGTTCTTCCTCTTCAGCGTCAATATAAACTCTATTTTCAAGCTCTTGTTGTGAATACGTTTTCCCATCCTTGATGGACAGGGTAAATTTATCCGCATTCTCGGGGTTAACAACCGCGAAACCGGCCCAATAGTCTCTGGTGCCGTCTTTATTGGTGGTCTGGGGAAGCTTCTCGATGTTGAAGGTAAGGTCAACAAACTGGCCGTGCTCGTCATCAGAACCAGTGGAAACGGTGAGCGCGTCAGCGGGGTTCTCGTTCCCGATTGCGGCGTCGCCGGTCAGGATAGCGAAGTGGACATCGTCATAGGTGGGAGCCTTAACCTCGAAGGTCGCGGATTTCCCGCCGAAGGTAACGGTGTAAGTACCGGTGACAATGGGCTGTACGGGGTTCTCCTTGCCCTCAGCAGCCTCGGTGAGGGGGCTGAAGGTGTAGGTAAAATCACCATTGCCGGTGATCTCGACATTGTAGTCCTGTCCGCCAGCTTTCACGTTGACGGTGACGGTCTTGCCCTCGGGGAGAGCCGGATTAAATGTAACCCAGATGGTCTGGTCAGTGAGGTCTGCTGCCTCAAAGCGATTATCCCCAGAAGCCGCCTTGATTGCATCAGCAGCGCCGTCAGCAACTGCAACGTAACCCGCAGTTATAGCAGGATTGTAGGAAATAACTTTACCGGGGGTCAGCTCAGTATCACCACCGACAACGACATTATCAGCAACGTAATTGTTGACGCCGGTGTCGGCTTTGCCGCCGGAGGTGAAAGTACCGCCGGAGACGGTGACTTCTTTCTTACCATTGCTCTTGTCAGCGTCAGTATCGGTGGAGTTATCGGTGAAGGAAACGGTATCCTTGCCATCAGCGGCCTTAAAAGTTCCGCCGGTGATGTTGGCCTTGGCACCGTCGCCGTAGCCGTCGGCGCCCTCTTCAACCGCCTTGTTCTTGTCGACAACGACAGCGGCGGGCTCAAAGCTGTGGCCGGAGTCGCCGACATTAAGGGTAGTGTTGCCGGTTGCCTCGATTGTACCACCGGAAACAGTCAGTTCACCAGCAAGGTTCACGATGCCGGCCTTGCCCTTGATGGTGCCGCCGGTAACGGTCAGCTTGCCCTCCTGAGGCTGATAGATGGCCGCAGTTTCGGTGCTCTCAACCGTGCCGCCGCTGATGGTGATGTCGGTTCCGTCGATGGTACCATGGCCGCATATGGCAATGCTTGCGGCCTTGATGTTACCGCCTTTGACAACGAGAGTGGTAGCTGCCTCATCATCGCCGGTAACATAGATCGCGCGAACAGTACCGGTTGCCTCGATGGAGCCGGATTTACCAACAGAGCTGTCGTCAATGGTGAGCTTTCCACCATAGCCGACCTGAATAACACTTACGGGACCTTCAGCTATAGCGTCCTCTTTAAGTGCAAGCTTCTTGCCGTTCAGGTCAAGCGTTATATCGCCGGAGAAGAAGGGAAGGGTCCAATCAACCTGAACGTCATCAAGAAGAGTTACTGTTGCGGACTCCATGTATTGTGCATCGTCAAGAGCGTCCGTAAGGCTGCCGTAGTATGTATCGCCAACCTGTGCAACGTTGTCCTCGTCTTCTTTGGTACGGGCAGTGGGCTCACCTGTTGTCGCGTCGATCTTCTGAGACTGGTCAGCGAGGTACTCGTTGACGGTGGTGTCGCCCTTTGTCTCGCCTTCGGCGGTTACCGTAAATGTGCCGCCGTAGACAAAGTTTTCGGTCTTGAGTTCATCGTCGTCTACAGAGACAGCAGCGTGGGTGCCATCAAACTCGCCGCCGTCGAGCTCAACCTCATAGGTGGCATTACTGCCGTCCGCCGGAGTGCTCTGATAAAAAGCGGTGCCGCCGGAGATTTTGCCGCCAGTGACAGTGACGCTGATTTCCTGATCAGCATAAGGAGCCACGCCAATACCGGCGTTCTTGGTGACAGCACCACCGACTGACGGCGTTTCGCCGGTTTCGGCTTCATCCTTACCGCCTGTAATGGTGCCGGCATCAACGGTCAGGCTGCCGGAACGAATCTCAATTCCGGTGACTGCACCGGTGATAGTAGTAGTACCGTCGTCCTCGCTGATCGTGACTATGGCACCTTTACCTGGGAGATAAATCGCGGTGCCTTTAGTACTTTCGATAGTTCCTCCGGAAATGGTTATGGTCTGAGTATCATCATAATCTTCCGCTTTGTTTGAAGAACCGTTGGTATAAATTGCACTGTCTTCTGCGGTGATTTTACCGCCTGTCATGGTCAGCGAGTTGGTTCCTTTGTCGGACACCATGATTCCGGCCTTTGCTATGATCTCAGTGCCGGCCTCGATTACAACGCTGCCGCCTTCTTGCGCATAGATAGCGCAATCCTTCATGGGCTTGTCGGTTTGCTCGGTCTGCTCAATTTTCACATTATTGAAGGTGATGGTTCCACCCTCTTGAGAGACAATAAAAGCATCTTTACCAGAGATTTGTCCCTCAGTCCCGCTATTGGTAAGCGTCAGCTTACCTGTACCAGAAGCAGCAATAACTGTTCCGGCATTACCACTGCGAGAAAGATTGTGACCGGCCAAATCAACGGTTACGCTACCTGATGTAAGATAAACAAATGTATCTAACTCCAAGTCTTCCGTAAGAGTCACTTTGCCAGTTGCCTCATCAATGGTGTAAGCATCCGAATTAGAGGCGGCTGCCTTAGCCCAGTCGTGCTCTTCTTGATATGTAGCACCACTTGCAGCCGCCGCCAGCGCGCTCACGCCAAGGCACGCCGCAAGCATCGTGAGTACGAGAATACCCACTAAAAGCTTTTTCTTCATTCTTCTTTCACCTCATTATAAAATAATAAATATAAAATTGGTGCGCGCGCCTTTTGTGCTCCTTTCTGATGCCTGTCCCACCCGGCGCGGGGGCGGGGGGCTTGTATTCTCCCGGCCTGTCCAAATTGCCGTAAAGACAGGGGCGGGGCTGTGGTGACTGTGAGGTCCGCGCTCTGTGCCGTAAACAAACCGGACCGTACATTTATTCACAGTAACGTCATTGTACTCTGTTTTCACGAAGAAATCAAGTGGGAAGAGCGAATTTTTAGAAAATGGAAACAACTTTTTTCGGGCGCTGGGATTAAAAGGAAAATTTGAATGTTTTGATTGACTTTTGACGGGGCGTGTGGTATACAGAAACCATGGATATGAAGCGTTGGCGGGAGGCCGGAGGGTGTCATGTTTGAGAAATTGGCCCAGATCGAGGAAAAATTGGACGCGGCGCGGCGGAGGATGGAGGAGCCGGAGGTGTACTCCGACCCCGCGCGGTGCGCCGCTCTGGCCCGGGAGGTCCGGGAGCTGACGCCCGTGGTGGAGGCGTACCGCCGCTGGCGGGGCTTCGGGCGGGATCTGGAGGAGGCGCGCGCTCTGCTCTCCGACCCGGAGCTGGGGGAGATGGCCCGGGAGGAGCTGGAGACGGCCCGGGAGGGGCTGGAGAACGCCGAGCGGGAGCTGAAAACCCTGCTTCTGCCCCGGGACCCCAACGACGAGCGGAACGTCATCATCGAGATACGCGGCGGCGTGGGGGGCGACGAGTCGGCGCTGTTCGCCGCCGAGCTTTTCAGGATGTATGAGATGTACGCGGAATCGAAGGGGTGGAAGACGGAGATCGCGTATCTGAACGAGACGGAGCTGGGGGGCGTCAAGGAGATCAGCTTCCTGGTGGAGGGGCGCGGGGCGTACTCCCGGCTCAAGTTCGAGTCCGGGGTACACCGGGTCCAGCGGGTGCCGGACACGGAGTCGGCGGGGCGGATACACACCAGCACGGTGACGGTGGCGGTCCTGCCGGAGCTGGAGGAGATGGAGTTTGAGCTGGACCCGGCGGACCTGCAGATCGATACCTTCCGTTCCACCGGCGCGGGGGGGCAGAAGGTCAACAAGACGGAGTCCGCCATCCGCATCACCCACCTGCCCACCGGGACGGTGGTGGAGTGCCAGGACGA
>CANQKZ010000065.1 GCA_947624585.1 uncultured Oscillospiraceae bacterium
CGCGCCGGCAGGGACATGGAAGAGTGGAGCAGTTCTATAGACGTCCTCCCCGACCCGGAGCATGATATGTACTTTGATGTGGATGCCGCTCGTCCTGCGGTAGAAGAATTCATCGGCCAGGTCAGGCAGGCTTACGAGGCCCTTGGCCTCATAGACAAGAGCCAGTACACGTCCCTCTCCGGCGTTGACCTGAACGGAAAGGTCCTTGTCCTCTCACCTGACACGTTGAAGGAGGAATACTGGACGCCGAAGGCACAGCTGTGGTACGCCCACGGCGGCTTCGGATGCAGCCCCAACGCCAGAGGCAGAGCCGTCCTTGCCACCTGCATTGACGACGGCGAGACGGTCTTTTGGAACCGCCTGGATTTTGACGGCGTTCTGGACGAGAAGTATCTGCCCGATTGGGCGAGAGATAAGCTGCAGGCACTCAGAAACCCCGCCCCGGAACCCAGCCAGGGGATGGGCGGGATGGAGATGAAATAAGGCCGCACGTCGGCCTTATACATTAAAATACAAGGAGGAAAACAACATGAGTATAAGGAGGTACCCCGACGCCCCATCTGAACCCGTCTCCGCCTCCAAGCTCATCCTGCGCCAGCAGGAGATTTTAGCCAAAAACGGCGAGAACCGCCGCCTCCGGGAAAACCGGGACGGACTGGACCACCGGAGAGCGGCACTGGAGGCACAGATCCGGGATCTGACCGTCCAATACAACCGGGTGTGCGAGGACCTGGAGACCGCCAACATGACCGTGGCCCAGCTCACGGACCAGTCCACCGCACAGATCGAGGAGGACATCCGCAACATCGAGGAGATCAACCGCAAGGTCCGCGTCAACCAGGAGAAGGACCGCGCTGAGGACGAGGCCCGGGAGTACCAGGCCCAGTATGAAAGCTATACAAAGCAGATCGAGGCCGTCCGCCAGCAGAAGATCGACCTCCTCAACGGCGCCCCCCTCCCCCTGCCGGAGCTGTCTGTCTCCGACGGGGAGCTGACCTACCAGGGCAAGCCCTGGGACTGCATGAGCGGCAGTGACCAGCTCAAAGTGGCCACCGCCATCGTCCGCGCCCTGAAGCCAGATTGCGGTTTCGTACTTCTTGATAAATTAGAACAGTTTGATTTGGACACCCTTCAGGCATTTGGAGACTGGGCCGAAAACGAGGGCTTACAGATCATCGCCACAAGAGTATCTACTGGCCCTGAATGTACAATTTACATCGAGGACGGGTACAGTGTGGAACAGCCGGACGCCACTCCCACAAGTCCCACCTGGACACCCGGCAAATTTTAAGGAGGTAACCCATGATCATCACAAAAGGCCGTATCGGCGGCGCTCTGAAGGTGGTCGTATACGGCCCCGAGGGCATTGGCAAATCCACCCTGGCCTCCCGCTTCCCCGACCCCGTATTCATCGACACGGAAGGGTCCACCCGCCACCTGGACGTGGCCCGCACCGACCCGCCCACCAGCTGGCAGATGCTCCTCTCCCAGGTGGACTACATACGGACGACCCCCGGCGTGTGCAAAACCCTTGTGATCGACACGGCGGACTGGGCGGAGCAGCTGTGCATCACGTCCTTCTGCGCCTCCAAGCAGATCAATGGCATAGAGGATCTTGGGTATGGCAAAGGCTACATCTACATCGCCGAGGACTTCGGCAAGCTCCTCAACAGTCTGGAGGAGATCCGCTCCCGCGGCATCTACATTGTGATCACCGCCCACGCCGCCATGCGCAAGTTTGAACAGCCCGATGAGCTGGGCGCTTATGACCGCTGGGAGTTGAAGCTGAACAAGAAGACGGCGGCGCTTGTCAAGGAGTGGGCCGACGTGCTCCTCTTCGCCAACTTCAAGACCCTGGTCGTCAACGTGGACGGCAAAGGCGCCACCAAGGGCAAGAACAAGGCCCAGGGCGGCAAGCGCGTCCTCTACACCTCCCACAACCCCTGCTGGGACGCCAAGAACCGGCTGGGGATGCCGGAAGAACTGGATATGAGCTGGGACGCCCTGGCCCCCTACATCACACCGAACGCCCCAACAGCGCCGGAGAAAACCCCGGCACCCGCTCAACCCCGTACAGAAACACCTCCCGCGCCTCCCGCCGCAAATCCCCCGCAGCGCAGGACGGAACCGGCGAAAGCACCCGCCCCGTCCGGGCCGTTCCGGAAGCTCCAGGACCTGATGGACGCAAACTCCGTCACCTCCGGGGAGATCATGGAGGTCGTGGCCGCCAAGGGCTACTTCCCCCGGAACACCCAGTTTGACCGCCTCCCGGCCAACTTCGTGGAGGGCGTCCTGGTAGGCGCGTGGCCCCAGGTGTTCGAGGCCGTCAAGGCACTTAAATCTACATCAAAAGGAGAATGATCATCATGGCAGATTTCAACACCACCGCAGACAGAGCCCTCGACTGGGAGGACGAGATCGAGAACGACGGACGGCCCTTTACCGTCATCCCCGAGGGAGACTACCACTTCCGCGTCCTGTCCTTCGAGCGGGGCCGCCACGACGGCTCCGCCAAGATCCCGCCCTGCCCCAAAGCCATCGTCACCCTGTCCATCCTGCCCCCCGACTTCCCCTTCAACAACACGCCGTTGGGGGAGGTGGAGGCCCACCTCTTCCTGACACAGAAGTTTGAGTGGAAGCTGTGCCAGTTCTTCACCAGCATCGGCCTGCGCAAGCACGGGGAGAAACTGAAAATGAACTGGAACAAGGTCCCCTACTCCGAGGGCGACTGCCACGTCGGCATCCGCAAGTGGACGGACAGGAACGACAAGGAGCGGGAGAGCAACGAGGTCACCGAGTTCTACGACCCGGAGAAAAGCCCTCTGAAAATGGGTAATATGGACGATTCGGATATCTCCGGCGCGTCCTTCACCCCGGGGCAGTTCTGATGGAGCTGAGACCATATCAAACGGAGGCCCTGACCGCCATTCAGTCGGACTGGGCCTCCGGCTATAACCGGACGCTGCTGGTCCTGCCCACAGGGTGCGGCAAGACCATCGTCTTCGCGAAACTCATCGAATCCGAGGTCTCCGAGGGCCGCCGGTGCCTGATCCTGGCCCACCGGGGCGAGCTGCTGGATCAGGCCGCGGACAAGCTCTACAAGGCCACCGGCCTTCGGTGCGCCGTGGAGAAGGCGGAGGAGACAAGCCTGGGCAGCTGGTTCCGGGTCACCGTGGGGAGCGTCCAATCCCTCATGCGGGAACAGCGCCTCGCCCGCTTCGCCCCGGACTACTACGACACCGTCGTGGTGGACGAGGCCCATCACGCCCTGTCCGACGGCTACCAGCGGGTACTGAAACACTTCGCCGCCGCCCGCGTCCTGGGCGTCACCGCCACCCCCGACCGGGGGGATATGCGCAACCTGGGCCAGTACTTCGAGCATCTGGCCTATGAGTACCGCCTCCCCCGGGCCATCCGGGACGGGTATCTCTGCCCCATCAAGGCGGTCACCATCCCCCTGAAGCTGGATCTCTCCGCCGTGGGCGTCCAGTCCGGCGACTTCAAGGCTGGGGACCTGGGGAGCGCCCTGGACCCCTACCTCTGGCAGATCGCCGATGAGATGCTCCGGTACTGCAAGGGCCGGAAGACCGTGGTGTTCCTGCCCCTCATTGCCACCAGCCAGAAATTCCGCGACATATTGAACCAGAAGGGCCTCCGCGCCGCCGAGGTCAACGGAAACAGCGAAAACCGGAAAGAGGTGATCTCCAAATTCGAGGCCGGGGAGTACGACGTCCTGTGCAACTCCATGCTCCTGACCGAGGGATGGGACTGCCCGCCGGTGGACTGCATCGTGGTCCTGCGCCCCACCAAGATACGGAGCCTCTACAGCCAGATGGTAGGACGCGGCACCCGCCGCAGCCCCGGCAAGGACCACCTTCTCCTGCTGGACTTCCTGTGGCACACCGAGCGCCACGAGCTGTGCCACCCCGCCTGCCTGATATGCGAGAGCGACGAGGTCGCGAAGAAAATGACCCAGAACCTGGAGGACAACGCCGGGAACCCGGAGGACATCGTGGCCGCCGAGGAGGAGGCCGAGAGCGACGTGGTGGCCCAGCGGGAGGAGGCCCTGGCGAAACAACTGTCTGAAATGAAGCACCGCCGCCGAGCACTGGTAGACCCTTTGCAATACGAAATGAGTATACAGGCCGAGGACCTGGCCGGATACACACCGACTTTCGGCTGGGAGTGCGCCCCGCCGTCTCAGGCACAGCTCCGTGCCCTGGAAAAGTTCGGCATCTTCCCCGACGACATCGACAACGCCGGTAAAGCAAATCTTTTACTGGACCGCCTGGCCAAGCGCCGGGACGAGGGCCTTGCCACCCCCAAGCAGATACGCCTCCTGGAGCAGTTCGGTTTCCAGCACGTGGGACAGTGGCAGTTTGAAACAGCGTCGAACATGATTTCCAGGATCGCCGCCTGCGGCTGGCACATCCCCCACGGGGTCAACCCCCGGGAGTATCAGGGAGCGTAAACATGGACAACAATCTTGACTTGACAGAGGCCATCGCCCACATAGACCCCGCTTCCCTCAGCTACGAAGGCTGGTTGAATGTGGGAATGGGCCTGAAGGAGGCCGGGTATCCGGCCTCTGTCTGGGATGACTGGAGCCGCAGGGACCCCCGGCGGTACCATCCCGGCGAGTGTGAGGCGAAATACCGCAGCTTCAAAGGCGCCGGGGACCCCATCACCGGCGGCACCGTGGTGAAGATGGCCATGGACGCGGGCTGGCGCCCCGGCTCTGACCGGGACTTCGCCCTGGACTGGGATTCCGTGATCACCGAGCGGGAGGACAACGTGGTCGTTGACCGCAATTGGCTGGAGCGCCGGGAGTTCCAGGAGCCGGAGGGCGACGCATGGCACCCCGGAAGCGAGCTGATCCGCTACCTGTCTACGCTGTTTGCCCCGGAGGAGTACGTGGGCTATGTCACCAAGGTGTTCTCCACCGGAGACGGAGAAAAGAAGCCCACCCGAGGGTACTGCGACCGCACCGCCGGGGAACTCATTGACCTGCTGAACCGGCACAAGGACGACATCGGCGCCGTCCTGGGCGACTACGACCCCGAGGAGCGCGCGTGGATCCGCTTCAACCCCTTAGACGGGAAGGGCGTCAAGAACGACAACGTGACCGCCTACCGCTACGCCCTGGTGGAATCCGACAAGATGGACCTGGCCGAACAGAACGCCATGATCCGGGAGCTGGAATTGCCCGTGGCCTGCCTTGTGTACTCCGGCGGGAAGAGCGTCCACGCCATTGTGAAGATCGACGCCGGGTCCTATGAGGAATACCGCCGCCGGGTGGACTTCCTTTACTCCGTCTGCGAGAAAAACGGCATGGTCATCGACAAACAGAACAGGAATCCGTCCCGCCTCTCCCGCCTCCCCGGAGCCGTCCGGAACGGACATAAGCAGTTTATCATCGACACCAACATTGGCAAAGAGGGCTGGGACGAGTGGCGGGAGTGGATCGACAGCGTTACCGACGACCTGCCGGACCCGGAAAACCTCTCCGAGGTGTGGGACAACATGCCCGCCCTGTCCCCGGCCCTCATCGATGGAGTTTTGCGCCAGGGCCACAAGCTCCTTCTCGTCGGCCCCAGCAAGGCCGGAAAGAGCTTCGCCCTCATCGAGCTGTGTATCTCCATCGCCGAGGGCGTCCCGTGGCTGGGCTTTGCCTGCGCCCAGGGCCGTGTTCTGTACGTCAATCTGGAGCTGGACAAGGCAAGCTGCCTGAACCGCTTCCGGGACGTGTACCGCGCCATGGATATCCCACCCCGCCATATGGACAATCTGGATATCTGGAACCTGCGGGGGAAGAGCCTCCCTATGGACAAGCTGGCCCCCAAGCTCATCCGCCGGGCCATGAAGAAGAATTACATTGCCGTGGTCATTGACCCCATCTACAAGGTCCTCACCGGCGACGAGAACAGCGCCGACCAGATGGCGAAATTCTGCAACCAGTTCGACAAGGTGTGTACGGACCTCAATTGCGCCACCATCTACTGCCACCACCACAGCAAGGGCAGCCAGTGGGGCAAGCAGTCCATGGACCGGGCCAGCGGCTCCGGCGTCTTCGCCCGGGACCCCGACGCCCTCCTGGACCTTATAGAGCTGCCCGTCACCGAGGACACCAAACGCCGCGCCGCCCCCGGCGCCGACGAGGTGCGCCTCACCAACATGACCGCCCTGCGCGTCGAGGGCACCCTCCGGGAGTTCCCCAAATTCCGCCCGGTCAACCTCTGGTTCGACTACCCGATCCACCACCTGGACGCCGTGGGCGACCTGGCGCAGGTCAAGAGCGGCAAGAAGCCCAAAGAAGCCGCCGAGGACGACGGCGCCGCCATGGGCGACACCCTGGATATGTGCTTCGACGTACTTGGTTTTGACGGCGAACCGGTCACAGTCCAGAAGGCGGCGGAGTACTGGGGATGCTCCGTCAAGACAGTCCGGCGGCGGTTCGCCACGGGCAAAGAACGCTATACGATTGACAACAATGTAATCGAAGAAATTGGAGAAAATTAGGAGCACATTTTCCCTAAAATCTGGCAGAGGGACAGGGACAAAAAAGGCTATATAAATATACATGTCCCTGTCCCAATCAGAGGGGGAACAGGAAAAAGGAGAACAGGGGGGATAAATCCTCCCCCCCCCCTGTCCTCTTATCTTTCCCCTGTCCCCTGTTCCTCCGATTCATGATCACAACTTGTCCGTCCCCAAAAAATACTTAAAAAGGGTGTAATCAAATGACGCTAAACTTTTTTATGCCGATGAAGCCCCCGACGGTCACGCATCAGGAGAAGAAGTGGACGGTCCGGGGAGGAAAGCCGGTGAGCTACGAGCCAGCCGAGCTGAAGGCCGCCCGGTCCAAGCTCATGGCCCACCTGGGCCAGTACAGGCCGGAGCGCCCCCTGGAAGGGCCTGTACAGCTCCAGGCGGCCTGGTTCTTCCCCACCGTCAAGGGGCACCGCGACATGGACCCCAAGACCACCAAGCCCGACACGGACAACCTCCAGAAGCTCCTGAAGGACTGCATGACCGACCTTCACTTCTGGCACGACGACGCCCAGGTCTACTCCGAGACGGTGCGGAAGTTCTGGGCCGACGTCCCCGGCATCGCCGTCAGCGTGGAGGAAGTAAACAACCCCGATTGAAGGAGGTCCTTGGAATGAATTGTCCCGAATGCGGCGCCAGAGCGCGGGTGAGATACAACAAACGTTTTGGCCACACCGTTTACCGCCACTACCGGTGCCCGGAGTGCGGAGTGTCCTTTACCGGCGTGGAGACCGTGAAGCCACCGGCGATCCCCGACGGCGTGGACTGTATGCTCCGCGATTCCCTCAGCGTCTCCGCCAGGTGCCATGACTGCGAAACCTGCGGCTGGAACCGGGCCGTGCAGAAGGCCCGTATTCAAACATGAGAAAGAGGGAGAATTGACCCATGGAAGAAATCAGAAACCCCGTCAAAGCCATCCGCGCAAAGTGCCTGGACTGCTGTTGCGGCCAGAAGGCTGAAGTCGCCGACTGTCCCGCCCAGGACTGCCCTCTGTGGCCGTTCCGGTTCGGGACAAACCCGTACCGGTCAAAACCGGTCTACAGCGAAGCCACAAAAGAGAACCTGCGCCAACAGGCCGCTATGGCCCGTCTTTCAAAATCGCTTGATTATAAGCAGGAAAAATCATAAGAGGGGTTCAGACGTAAAAATACACGGCGGGAATACCAGAAGCGCCGGACACGCTGTAGCAACAAGAAAAAAACCGAAAAGTGACCATCACAGCAAGAGCCGTCCCGATGAAGGGCGGCTCTTCCACGTGGGTCATAAAATTTTCAGGTCCGGAAACGGAAAACAGGCCCCCCGCTTTTCCGGCAGGGGTGATCTGGCGGAAGGGAAAAGCGGCTGTGCGGGATTTAATCTATAGCCGCGCTCCGCGACCGCCGCCCTTTTTCCGCCGCCCCCATCCCATTTCTCATCAGTTCCCCCCTGACCCCCCGACCGTCTCACCGTCTCCCGGCCTCTCCCCCTACCCTCTACCTCCTCCCCCCAGCCCTCCGGGACCTCAGCCCCGGCCCTCTATAATCCCTCCGGAGCCTTGCAACCTATCTAATCAGAAATTGCAAAAATTCCCCTAACTTTTCCCATTTCAGCGGGATAATTGAACAAAATAATATTTTTGTTCAAAAACGAAAATCCCGAAACCCTTGCGCCCCAACGGATTTCGGGATTCCGTCACTTCCTGCAAAAATGCAAGCCTCAATTTGTCAAAACAACAACCCAGCAATTACCAAAACTACTTCATTTATTTGAACGCCTTTCCGCCTCCGACCCCTTCGGTATCAATATTAATTTCAATATTCCCGACGGTTCCCAAAGGCTTGTCGGAGTACCCCCCGTTACACGGCTGTTTGAGGTTAAAGATAGCAAAAGCGGACAATTTCGGGTCATTCATGCCGATTTCCAGCCAAAAAACCGTCTTAAACTCCTGCCATTTTTTTAAAACCTCCGCCGCCTCCATTAAATCCGCGTCCCGTTCCCGCTTCCCGTCCTCCATCTCTTTCGCCCATTTGATATAGTCCACAATTGCATCGGCGGAGATGGGCGTAAACTTGTGCAGCACGAAATCTACCGGCGGCTTATTGTTGTCGATACAATAGGCCATACACCGCTCCACGGCCTCCCGAAGCTCCGCCGCCTTGTACTTATAATTGATCGCCATCTGTCAGCACCTCCGATCTGATACCCCCATCCTACCGCCCTGCCCCGTCCGTGTCAAGCGCCGATTCCACATATAAGCAAAGCGGGGGAGCCTCAGCCCCTCCGCTCTCTGTCCATCCGCTCCCGCACCGCCTGGAGAATATAGCCTTGCAAGCTCTGCCCGGCGGCTTCGGCAGCGGCTCTGATTGCCTGGCCTATCTCCTTTTTGGGTCTAATGCTGATATAGTCGCAAGTGGCGTTGTATTTATCATTATTCCGGCGCTTTGCCTCTGATACTGGCATAGTATCACCTCCATGATTATTATATACCGCGCAGGAGCAACACGCAATAGTGCAAGTTGCACAAAACACGCAACAGGATTTTGTTTACTTCTACAAACTTTCAAAAAGGGGGTTGACAGTGAACACGCAACAGTGTATCATAAAATCACCGCAAGGCCAAAGCCCAGCGGAATACATCAGGCAGGAGGTAGAAAGGATGGACCCCGACATCATGACACAAGCGGAACTCGTGATATTTCTTGAGACGCTGGCCGAGAACGTAGAAATCAAGGCAAGAACGCCGAAGGACGCAGCCGAAATCATCCGGGCGAAAGCAGAAGCGTTGAAACCCCAGCAGAACCCCGGCAAGTAATCAAAAGGAAAAGGCCCCCCGGAGCCTGACAGCAAAGGGAGCCTAAAGAACAGCAAGTGAGGCGGTAGGGCCTGCCACTTACCGCCTCCACTTTACCACAATGGCGGGAAAAAATCAAGGAGGAAAAGAAAAATGTCCAAGAAAGAAATCAGAACCGCCATCACCGCCGCTTTCCCGGAAGCGAAAGTAAGATTCATCGGAGGCCTTGCCGAGGTCACCAACTGGCGCGAGATCGAAGGCGGCAAGTACAATGCCCGTTACACCGGCAAGGCGGATTTTTACGAAAAGCTCCGCGCCGCCGACCTGGTTGACTTCGTTACCGTCGGCGCCTGACCATCCGGCAAGCCCCCGTTCCCCGGGGCAACCGGCAAAAACACTGACCGCCCCCGCCGGGCGGTCCTTTTTTACCCGCCCTCTTGTAAATCACCGTCAACTATGGTAAAATACAATCACCATGAAAGGAGGTGCAACCATGGGAACAGAAGCCGAAAGAGCGGAGACCCGGAAGGCAATGGCCTATGACCTTCACAAGATTCTTGACAAGAACCCGGCACAAAAAACCTACACCATAGAGGAAATCAAAAAGCTCATTGACGTTTACGTGGAAACCGCCAATCAAACCAGCTGAATAACCACCGCCCCCTCCCACCCCGGAGGGGGCCTTTTTTATGCCCTCAAAAGGAAAAAATCTCACATATCGAATGCCCGCTTGACAACTCCGCCCCACTTGTTCCACAATAAGCCAAAACGAAAGGAGGCGACCAGATATGCCCAGAGGCCGACCCCGCACCGTAGACGCCAACAACGCGGACAACAACCAGCGCGGCAAATACCAATTGGGGTGGAACCCCGGAGAGGCAAACCCCAAACAGAAGGCGTTTTTCGCCGCCCGCACTCCCTTCATCGGCTACGGCGGCGCCAAGGGCGGCGGTAAGACCTGGGCCGTTCGCGTGAAGGCCGTCGGCGGCGCCATCGCCAACCCCGGGATCAGAATCCTGATCATGCGCCGTACCTACCCGGAATTGGAAGAAAACCACATCCAGCCCATCCTCCGCATGGTGGACCAGCGGATTGGCAAGTACAACGGCACCACCCGCGTCATGTACTTCTTCAACGGCTCCACGATAAAGTTCGGCCACTGGTCCGGCGACCAGTCGGAGCTTGAATACCAGGGTCTGGAATTCGATTGGATCTTCATAGACGAGGCAACCCAATTCACGGAAAGGTCCTTCAACTACCTGAAGGGCTGCCTGCGCGGCACCACGCCCTACCAGAAGCGTATGTACATCACCTGCAACCCCGGCGGCGTCGGCCACCGCTGGGTGAAGCGGCTCTTTATCGACAAGGACTACAACCACGACCCCGCCAACCCCGAGGGCTGGGAGAACCCCGACGATTACACCTTCATAGCCGCCACCGTGGAGGACAACAAAGCCCTGTTGGAATCCTCCCCCGGCTATATCCAGATGCTGGCCCAGATGCCGGAAAACGTCCGCCGCGCCTACCGCTACGGCGATTGGGACGCCCTGGGCGGCAACTACTTCCCGGAGTTCCGGCTTGATACCCACACCTGCGCCCCCTTCCAGATCCCGCCCCACTGGACCCGCTACCGGTCCATCGACTACGGCTTAGATATGCTGGCGGTCTACTGGATCGCCGTAGACGAGCAGGGCCGGAGCTGGGTCTATCGCGAGTACACCCAAAACAAGCTCATAGTCCAGGACGCGGCCCGGAACATATTGGACCGCACCCTCCCGAATGAGCGCATCACCGCCACCTTCGCGCCCCCGGACCTGTGGAGCACCCAGAAGGACACGGGCCGCACCATGGCGGAGATCTTCATGACCTGCGGCGTGGGATTGGTGAAGGCAAGCAACAACCGCGTACAAGGCCATATGATGATCAAGGACCTGCTGGCCCCCATGCGGGACGGCAAACCGGCCTTAATGGTCTTCAACACCTGCAAGAACCTGATCAACGACATCCGGGACATTCAAAGCGACGAAACCAACCCCAACGACTGCGCGAAAGAACCCCACGACATCACCCACACGGTGGACAGCCTGCGTTATTACTGCGTCTTCCGCACCCTCCCCGGTGAAATAGCTGTTGAGTCTTCCTGTGAAGAGGGCGGGGATGACTGCGACGGGGATACTTATGGCAGCTTCCTTTTTGGCGGCTCGCCTGACCCCGGATATTTTCTTTTCGGTTCGGAGGTGACAGAATGACCAGCCAATTTGCGGAGCGTCTGAAGCAGTGCAGGGAGCGCCGGGGCATCTCCCGGAGCACCTTGAGCGAACTGATCGGATTCTCCAAAAACACCATTGGACGGTACGAACGTGAGGAACGCGCCCCCTCGCTGCACGCCCTTGTGGAGCTGGCGGACTTTTTTGAGGTGAGCCTTGACTGGCTTGCGGGCAGATTTTGAACGCCAACGCGCGGCTCTTGTTGGCGGGTCAGATTAAAATTTTCAAATCAGGAGATGTTTTTATGAAAAAGGGTTCCTGTTGTTCCGCAAAGAAAAAGTGTTCTCAGGATCGCGGCGGGCTTTGTGACGCTTTCACCGCGCCAATCCACCGTATGGCGATCCCAGAAGGGGAAGAGAGGGCCGTTTTAAAGATGGACATCCATCTTTTCGGCTGCGTCTATCCCGGCGTTCGGGTCCGGGACATTCCCGACGTGGTCCTGGCGCGGGTGCTGCTGGGGGAGAGCCTTGTGGAGGCGTATACCCGCTTCGGACCGCAGGAGTGAGACAGTCCGCCCCCCTTGGGGCGGCGTTACGGGCCGTCGTGGGAGGCGGCCGGTCTGATCGTATGTTACAAGCCAACTGTCCGCAGGCGCGCCCGGTCCTCCGTTCCCTCACGGGCGCCGGGACGGCGGCGCGGACTGTCAACACATCGACAGCGCGCCGAGAGGGCGTCCCCCGTTACGGACCGTTCAGCGGACTTTTGGCTGTCCGCACGATCTTACACCGCCCGCCTCCCACGGCGGCCCGTTTTGCTTCTTACACCCCCTTTTATGGCGGTAGATCGGCGTGACTTTCGCGCATATCTGCCGCCGTTCTTTTGATGCCCGCCCCCCACGGCGGCTTTTGCTTTTTACTTTTCTTTGCTCCTTATCCATTCGTCTCTGCACAACAGATAATCTGTTGATACATCCAGAAAATCTGCTATCAAAACAAGCGCGTCAAGCGTTGGTTTTGCGTGACCGCTTTCGTATTTCCGGTAATTTCGTATTCCCGTATGAAGCATATCGGCCATTTGTTGAGCCGTTATATGCTTTTCTTTCCTTGTTTTGTTGAGCCTTTCCGCAAGCATATGATTTCCTCCTGAAAAAAGTCTTGACAATGCCATTATATGGCACTATAATCAAGAATAAAAGTGCCATATTGTGGCACTTTTGAAAGGAGGAGTATTTATGGCATACGACAATAAATGGGTATTGAGCTGGTTCAATACCCAACCGCCCGATTCATACGCCCTTCGTACTCGTGAAATGATTGCTTTTTATTTATGCGGCGATCTTTACATGTCTTGCGCTGCGGCGTACAATTACGGGTTTCAGCGCGGACAGAATTTTGAAAAAAACCGGGTAAAACGAAAAAACAATCGAAAATAACAGATTCCCGCCGGTGTGGACCGGCGGGATTTTTTTCGGCCTGCGGCCTTGGCATTGTTTCAAAAGATTCAATAAAATCAAATCCGTTATAAAAATGAATTTGCCAAAGGCAAAGATATTTTGAAAAACCTTTTAAAACCAGAGCGACGTGACCCCCCCAGACAACAGACACCCCCCCAAAACGGGCTCCGCAACAACCACCCACAAAGCGCGGCCCCAAACAGAGATACCCAGCCCCCGACAACCGCCAACGTAAGCGGCCAAGCGAAGTTGATGCTGAGCCAATTAAGTCTCAGGACCGCGCGGATATGGTTCCTCCCAGGCGTACCGACACGCACCGCGGAAGCCGGACCGAGTTACGAAGCGCCAGGCCAAAAGTCACCGCCACGCCCAAAAAATTCTTTCTTCTCTCTTTTGCTTCTTTTCTCTCATTTTCTCATTTCGGAGAAAAAGAGAGAAAAGAAGGCTTTTCCCGGCAAATCTGCCGGAATCAGATAAACCGCAAGCGCCAGCGCAAAGTGACGGAAGGAGAGAGCGTGATATGACCATCAAACAAGGCGACGAATGCGTCATCCCCGTCCGCATCAACATAAACGGCGCCCCCGTCCCCATCACGGAGGTGGAGAGCGTAGAATTCCGCTCCGGCGACGTCCGCAAAATGTACCCCGCCGACGTGACCTACGACCCGGAAACGCAGATGTTCCAAATGCGCCTCCTCCAGGAGGACACCTTCACCTTCCCGGAGGACGACAGCGTACAGTTCGACGTGAGAGTAAAATTCAAAGGCGGCGCCGTTATCGGCACACAGAAGGTCACGGTATTCGTAACCGTGGACGCGCTCAGCGAGGAGGTGATCTGATATGGCAATCGAAGCAAACGTACTCATCCCCGGCGCGGTGGAGGTGGATTTAGGCGAGTTTAAGCTCATCCCCGGCCCCAAAGGCGACCCCGGCGAACAGGGGCCGCGCGGCTACGGCATCGAATCGGCGGTGCTGAACCCGGACTACACGCTGACCCTGAAATTTGAGGGCGGCTACACCTACACCACCCCCGCCATACGCGGAGAAGACGGCACCGGCATTGAGGAGATAGAGCTCACCCCCGGCGAGGACTACGCCGTTTCTCCCTACGACACGCTCAAAGTCACCCTGACCGACGGCAGAATAGAGGAATTTCCCCTCTACAACGCCGCCGCCACAGCCGCCGCCAGCGCCAGCGCCGACGCAGCCCGCGCCGAGACAGCCCGCAAGGGAGCCGAGACAGCCCGGGAGGGCGCGGAGGCCGCCCAAAAGGCCGCCGGTACCAGCGAGCAAAACGCCAAAAACAGCGAGACGGAGGCGGGCAAAAGCGCCCGGGCGGCGGATGAGAGCGAAAAAGCCGCCGCGGAACACGCCCAGGCGGCCCAAAACGCGGCGGAAAGCACCGTGGGCGAGGCGGGAGAACTCCTGACCGGCTATGTCTCCGACGCGAAAGAAGCCCTGACCGGCGCACAGACCGCCCGGCGGGAGACGGAGACCGCCCGGGATGACGCCCAGGAGGCCCGCCGGGGCGCGGAAACCGCCCGTGACGAGGCGTGGAAACAGGCGTCTCTTACCGCCGATGAGGTCCGGGACGAGCTTTCCGGCATCGTGGAGGAGGGCAAGACCGCCCGTGACGAGACAAAAGCCCTGACCGCCAGGGCTGAAAAGAGCGAAAAGGCCATCGAGGACCTGACCGTCACCGCCGAGACGCTGGAGGCCGGCAGCCCCGCGAAGGTGGAAAAGACCCTTGAGAACGGCACATACAGGTTGAATTTCCAGATCCCCCAGGGCATCCAGGGCGAGGTGGGGCCCAGGGGCGCACAGGGCATTCAGGGCAACCCCGGCCCCCAGGGGGTAGAGGGAAAGCAGGGACCCGAGGGCGTCACCGGCCCCGAGGGTCCCAGAGGCCCGGAGGGACCCGCAGGCGCGACAGGCCCCGCCGGGCCCGAGGGGCCTCCCGGCATCCAGGGCCCCGCCGGTCCCCAAGGCCCGGCGGGCGTCACCGTGGCGGCAACGGGCGCATACGGCTTTGAGGTGACGGACGGGCATCTCTGGCTCATCTACACCGGCGACAC
>CANQKZ010000066.1 GCA_947624585.1 uncultured Oscillospiraceae bacterium
TCCGTGGAATCCTCGGTGGGCTGGGTATCGCCGGTAGGATCGACGCCGTCAGTGGACTGAGACTCGCCGGTGGGATCGGCAATGTCCTCCGGGGAATGACGGAGCATCGGGCCCCGCAGGCCGCCAATGAACCGGTAGGTGTTGATGGGCGCGCCCTCGCTCTGGGGCCGCGACTCATCCAAAGGCCCGGATTCCTCCTGAGATTGGGTCTCAGAGGGCTGAGGCTCCGTGGGCTGAGTCTCGGAGGGTTCCCCTACCGTAGGTTCGCTGCCATCGGAGGTTTCGGGAGGCTCGGTGTCCTCGGTGGGTGCCGTCGTTTCGGGAGGCTCGGTAGGCGCGGTCGTCTCGGGGGGTTCGGTGCCTTCGGTGGACTCGGGCGCGTCGGAGGGCGCGGGATCCTCGGTGGGCGCGGGCGGCTCCGTGGGCTGGGTTCCAGTGGGCTCGGTGGGCTGGGTGTTGTTCTCCTCGGGCACTCCGGCAGAATTGCTGGCGGGCATGGGGGTCCCAGCAGGCTCAAAGCCCGTACACCGCAGCTCGAACTCAAACGCCCGGTCTGTCAGCTCGCCGCCCTCCAGGATCTTTCGGGCCTGGAAGGGCACCCGGATCTCGTTCTTGTCGTACTGGTTATTGAACGTGACCGTGATGGGGTCCGTCATGGACTCGCCGTTGACCGTGATCTCGGCCTTGAGGCGGCCCGTGTAGTAGCCGTTCTCGTCGTACACATCGGAGACATTGACCTGGACCGTATAGATTTTGCCGTCGCTGGAGATCCCGGGGAGGGTACTTAAGAGCTCTTTGACCGTGTAGGTATAGACGCCGGGCTTCTCGAATTTCAGGTCCTTGAAGATGTCCGCCGTTTCAGCCTCGGAGGTAATCTTCACCTGCTTCACCTCGGTAAACGGGTCGCCCTTAGGGTTCCCCGCCACCGGAGCCACCAGGAAGGTAAACTCCTTGCCCGTCCAGTCGAAGTCGGTGCCGGACACGGTCTTTTTCAGGCTCAGCGATACCTCCGCGGGCTCCGGCTTCTTCTTGGTATTGGTGAAGGTCACCTGCACGGGATCCTCGCTGCCGGTCCCAACGGTGCCGGTAACGGTTCTGTCCGTATTGCTTTCCACGGTATCGCTGTCCGTAACTTCATAGCCCTCGCTGGGCGTGGTCTCCGTTACGGTGTAGTTAAAGGTGGAACCTGTGGGCAGGTCGAGGACCGACATGGTCTCGCCGCCATGGAGGACGAAGACCCATGTGGTGTTCCCATCGTCGGTGGCACGGATGTCGTTGATGATATCCTCCGGCGGGTCCAGGTCTGTCGGGACCGTCTTGGGCAGCAGGCGGCCGGTCTTGACCTCCTTGCCGTCCTCGTCCGTGACGACGTAGCTGTACACGCCATCCGGCATTCCGACGCCACTGTCTGTTTCGAGTGTCAAGGTAAAGCTGAATGCGGTGTCCTCGTCCTGCTTCGTCAAAACCGAACCCTCATACGGTTCCAGCTCCTTGGTGATGGAGATGTCGCCGGGCTGGAAGGTGTTGATGTAGTTAACCTGTTCCTCGCCGAGGCCCGTGTCACCGCTGGCGTAGTTCCTGTCAGTATATGTGTTTTCACTGGTCTGCTGTACCTGTCTGATCTCCTTCAGCGTATAGCCCATGGCCTCTTGCTCAGGGGTCAGCTGCTCCACGAAACGGTAGTCCGAGCCGCTGAGGCCGCTGAACATCAGGCCCTCGCCGTGCTTCAGGGTGAACTCGGCGGTTATCTGGCGCAGACGGTTGGTATTCGGTACAGTGCCGAACGTTACATCGTTGTAGAGGTCGGTTTCTGCTAAGGGATCTCCCACTCTGCCGCTGCCATCGTTCTTGTTGGCGTTATAACCGAAATTCAGCGTCACGGTCATGTACTGGGTACGGGTCTTATACGGGGAGGTAAAGTCCGTCGTGCTGTCATCCGCTTCGCTGGGCTTGCGGATAACGAAGGTGTGGAAGGTCAGATCCTCGTGGCTGCTAGCATGTTCGGTCTCGTGTTCCGCGTGCGTCCAGGCACTGCCGCCGGTACTCTCCAGCGCCATCGTGGCGATTCCGCTCGGATCGCCGCCGGGCGAACCCATCAGATCAATGGCCTCCACAGCGTCTACTTCCTCTTTGGGAATCAGCTCCGCGTCCTGGGCCCAATAGGTCTTGGTGCCGGCAGGACGGCCCTGCGAATCATTTGCCTGGCGGTAGCTGTCCAAGTGCCCCGCTTCAGGAGGCGTTATCATGTCTTTATGGGCTTCATCCACGAAGGTCGTAGAGCCGTTCTTACTTGCCGCGAGGTCGAAATCTTCTTTATCATCGCCGTCGTAGCCTTCGTTCTGATACAGCCGGTGGACGTGCTGAGAGCTTTCGTCTTTGCCGTTGGTGGGCAGATACATGTAGTAAATCTGTACGCCTTGATCTGGAAGCGCCTTTTCGCTCTGATTGCCGTTTTCGTCAGCGTAGTAATATAGATTGTCTTCGCCTTTGACGACTTGTCTGGCAATACCGATTTTGCTGCCGCCCTCCAAGGTGCTGTCAGTTTCCTCAAGGACGAACAGCGCGCGGGTGGAGCCGTTGGTCTGCACCAGGTCGCTGTTGTCCGTCAGCACGTCGATGTAGGCCAGCTTCCGCTCCCAGCTGCCGGCGTACTCGTTGTACTCCGTTTTCACAACGGAGCGGGCGCCCGTGACGCCCTGAATGCTGACCTGGAAGTTGAACTCCTCGTCCTTCTGGGCGTCCGTCAGCTTATAGCCTGCCGGAGGCTCCAGTAACTTCGTCACATGGAGGGTCTGGTTGGCGATTTCCAGCCGCCCGTTGTTGCCCAGGTAGTTGTCGATGATGACGCTGTCATCCGTGCCGGAGTTGTTGGAAATGGTGGGCAGATAATAGTTGTACGCGGTACTTGTGACGTTGGGCGACTTTGTCTGCCGGTTGTTGGACATATCGCCGGAGCGGATGCCGCCGGGCCGGGCCGCCACGGAGAAGCCGAAATACTTTTCAAATTGGCTTTCGCTCGGCGTATCGCCGCCCTCCGCCGCCGCTTTCAGCGCCGCCACGACCAGAGGATCGCTCTGCATTTTCTTCCAATACCGCACCTGCTGCTCAAGGGCACTGATGGTTGACGTCTCACCGGGCGTTTCCGAGTCGCTGACATAGTCCGGGTTGGGGATCGTCTTCTCCGGGTCGATGCCGCATGTGTTTTGCAGGTACGCCCGCAGGGCGGCATCGCCGTATGTCAATTTTTCCCATGTGGGCTCGCCACGGGTCAGGTCGCCGGTGTCGGACATGGAGACATAGGCAAACTCCACATTCAAATTGTTGTTGGTGTCCGTCCAGCAGAGCATATCGCCGTTCGAGATCGCGCTGGAGGCGTATCCGGAGCCGAACTCGCTGCTGCGCCGGGCCAGCGCCCACTGCACCATGTGGCCGCCCTGCGTGCCGGGGACTTCCTCGCTCTCGTTGTCTTTGCCGGTGGTGCCGGGGTAGGGCACATAGAACTCGAGCAGGATGAAATAGTAGTCGTCCGAGCTGAAGGAGTGGGATTCGTCGGTATAGCCGCCGTCAGGGGTCGATGTCACGTGGTCCAGCAGGTCCTCCTCGGAGAAGATGATGCCGCCGTCCACATATTCATACAGGATTCCGTGGCTGTCCTTGATATACTGCTTTCCGTCTTCGCCTATCGTCAGATCGCCCTCCGCTTCATGGAAAGCCTCTTGACTATCATAGACGCCCATGAACTGGCCGCCGGCCCAGTTGGCGCCGCCGGTGTTGCCGTCCTCCCACACAGTTAAGCTGTTGCCTGTGCTGTCGCCGCTGCCCCACACGTGGTTGTTATAATCGACGGAGCCCGTGTACCCGGAGCCTGTCGTGCTGACGCGGTAGGCGTGGGCATAGAGCGGCAGGGGCTTTTGGAAGACGTAATAGCGGTTGTCGATGCCGGGGGAGAAGGTGACTGTCGGGTCGCCGCGGGTCCGGGAGACGTCATCTGTTGCGTAGCCGCTGTAGGTGGTGTTGGAATAGTAGTTCGAGATGAACCAGATGTTTCCGGTTTCCGCATCCGTGTGCGCCTGGAGATACTCCGGCGAGATGGAGCTGGTGTCCACGCCGACCTGGTTGCCATCCGCGTCCCGGAGGATCAGGTCGTCCTCCAGACCCACGGCGTAGAACAGGCGGAAGGGGGTGGACTGGTAGCAGAAGTTCTCGTATATCGTCTGGTCGACGGTTTTCGTTACGTCCTTTCCGCCCTCCTCCACCACGATCTTAGAGTCCACCGGGTGGTCGGAGCCCAAGTTCGTCTCATAGGAAAGCACGCCGTCCCGTCCCAGGGTGATGGTTGCCACCTCCGTGGGGATGGCCGCGGCCGGAATGTTCACATACAGCGCGCGGTCATAGCCGGTGTTGGGGGCAATAGCGCCCTCGGTATCCGTAAAGTCGCCGGTGTCCTCCACCCAAACCCGGATGTCGGAGAGGCGGTACACGCCGGGGGTCTTGGCGTAGATCGCGTTGCTCGAGGGGTATGTACCGCCGGCGCTGGCTTCCTCCCACTGTCTCTCTATATCGTCGGGCACGTCGCCGTAGATAGGATTCCGGCGGAGCATATTGCGGTCGGCAGTGTCTCCGGCGAAGCGGTAGAGGGTATAGACCGTGTTCTTGGCCTGGGTTGAGAGATTGCCGGGGCTGGTAGTATCCTCCACAATGGGGACGTAGTCGATCAGGGCCTGGTTATTCAGGCGGTACACATAGCCCTTGCTCCAGGCTTCTTCCGGGCTGGAGCAGTCGCTCGGAAGGGCATTCGCGCCCGCTACCCGTTCGTCGCCCAAATACCAGCCCATGGGGAAGGGGGTGGTGCCTGGGATGATTGTCCCTTCGCCATCAGGAACCGGTTTACCACTGTTTGCCTGCATCCAGGCGTCGTTCCACTTGAAGTCGTAAATGCCGGTGCGGACCAGGCCGTGCATCTCGCCGAAGAGCAGCAGGGCCATATCATAGGTGGTGGGCGTTTCTGTCACGTCATGTCCCTGGACATGGTGCGGCGTGGCGGTGATGGACTGATTCTTGATCTCCATGTACTCGCCGATGGGGTCCTGGTAGGTGATGGAGTCGCCCACGCCGGCGTCGTTGTCGCCGGAGACGGGGACGAAGACCTTGCCAAGGATCAGGGCAAGAATTTCATCGAAAATCTTGGTCAGGTCGGTGGCGGTGATGTCGTAGAACTTGTCGTTGTAAGCAATGTTCTTCTCCACATCCTCGTTGGTGACAGTGACCACATCTCCGCCGCCGGCGAGATAGGTATGTTCCTCCGGCAGCCGGCCCAAGTGGACTCGGATGCCGCTCGCCACACCGGCGGTGGATTTATTCCCCTCCAGGTCTCCATTTTTCCAGTTGTTCCACGCTTCTGTCAGATTGTTAAATACGGTGTCGTGATACGCACTGCCCATACCGCCCATGCCGCTGCCGTTTTTGTAGCCCTCGCCCAGCAGATCAGTCTTGTTGCTCCATGCGTCGACGTTCTCAACAGAGTACTCCTTGGGGTCCAGGGAGGGGAACAGCCGCCAGCGGCCCCACTGGGGGACGTGCTGGGTGTCCACATTCATGGTGTAGGTGGACAGGGGAATCCGGCTGTCCGGGGTCGCGTTGTTGGCGTCCCAGCCGTTTTGATAGTGCTTTCCCACCACCTGACTCATATAGGAGGCGGTGAGCAGCACTTCCATCACCGCGCCGCCGGTGCCCGCCAGGTCGTTATCGCTATTGAACAGCACGCCCGCGCTCTGCCACCCCGGCGGGGTGGACAGGGTGCCGTCCTTATAGAAATCCGCGCCGATGTTGTAAATGCCCTCCAGGCCCTTCCAGTCACTTCCCAGGGTGGCTGTGCCGGGCAGAAAGACGTTATACCACTCGTCGCCTACGTTTACCACATCTGGTTCACTTGTTGGGCTGCGAAGGCGGTGACTAAGGTCCTTGTCGTGGCCCTTAATGCAATCCGAACCATCCGGGCCGTAGAAGTTATCATTTACATACCAGTCGTCAAACTTGCTATCAGCGTCATCCGGCGTTTTGCCGTCTTCATAGCCTGGAACATCGACCCGCATCTGTCCGTAACGCGCGTTCCATTCCTTGGCTGTATAAGCCTCGCCGGAATTCGACCCCATCTCGTTAAAAGCGAAGTTGGCGCCGCCGTCGGACATGATGATGGCCGCCGGGATCCGGGCCACGGTGGAGATCACGCCGTTGGAGAGGGGCTCGGTGTAGGTAGTAGCGGTGGAGTCGGCCAGCTGCTTGTAGGCCAGGTAGATGCCGCCCTGGGTGTTGGTGAAATAGCCCACATAGTCGTCGGCCTGAAGACTGCGGGTACTCGCAATATCACTAATCATGGCAGCCGCGCCACCGTGCGCCTGATCCGACCCACTCCGGTAACCTGACACATTATTTTTCGCGTTGTTATAAACGGTTTGGCTCACGGTGCCAAACTCTCGCACACTATCGGCAAGACCGGTGGCGTCCTGCACAGCGACGCCGGGGAACGCCTTGACGGGCTGTCCTTGGCTGTCGAGTACATTGTTGCTGACGGTACGCTTCTGCACCGCCATCCAAGATCTTTCTCCCTCGGCTTCGTCAATGGCGCCATCGGTATAGGTGCTGTACTGATTCCCCGGGTTGACCACCACGGTGTAGCAGGTGTCCCGGTTGTTCATCCAGTACCAGCCGGCGGGCATATCCCCGCGCCCATCCTGATATACAAGGTCGCTGGGGTGATAAAGGGTCTCCATACCGCCCACGGAGAGATAGGGGGTATCACTACCGCCGGTGTGCCGGTAGTGGGCCAGAGGCAGAATCACAGTAGCGTTGGCGCCGTAGCCGCAGACCGCCACCCGGTTCTGGGGATTCTGGGCCATCAGAGCGTCGATGGTCTGGTTGATGGCGTCCAGCGTGGCCTGCACGCGGGAGTGGGCGATCCGGTCTTCCATGAGCACGCCGTTCGCGGGATAGGTCGGATCTGACGCTTTCACATAGGCATTATTACCGTTGTCGATGCCGTACCGGGTGTCCTGGCCCATGGAGCCGGACATATCAAACACGATCACAAGATCGATGGGGGAAGGCGGATACTCGTTGACCACCTGGGAGCTGGCCATGGCGCTAAAGACATGGGCAAAATCGGAGTTGAACAGCACGTCCCCAACATAACCGTCGGTACCCATGTCCAGGGTGATGGTATTGGCGCCATCAAAGTGTTTGTCAGTCGAACGGGCACTGTCCCCAAAGGCGAAGACCGACTTGTCCGTCCAGACCCGGCCGGCGTACCGGGAACCGTTGGCCTCGGTGAGCAGGCGGTTTAAGTAATCGTCCATGGTGTCGGGGTCGGCTACGCGGCTGTTTTCCACGATGTGCTCCGTCTCCCCTGCCGCGGCGGCATAGGCCTGCCGTACTTGGACGCCGCTCAACATCGAGGCGGCCATGCACAGGCAGAGCAGCGCAGCTGTCAGCCTGTGCGATATTCCGTGCGTTTTCATTTTCCTCATCCGTTTTTCCTCCTGGAAGAGAAATTTCTGGAGCATTTTACTGTTCCATTTAAGCGCGGCCTGTTCGCCGTTTCGGGTTTATGCCTTGTGCGCTCCCCATGCCGCGCGGAAGAAAGCTAGATCTGCAACACCCGTTCAGGACGTCTGATTTTTGTATCTTCTAAAACGCTAAGGAAAGCCATCGTTTCCACCTTTTTACCCGTCACGAATCTTCTTCATGTATTAACCCCTCCCGGCAAAACTGCCGCGCATCCATCCTCGCTCTGACGGTTTTTTCGTCAGTTATAAGGGAATACTATGTGCGGTATATCCCGTGGTCGCAGAGTGGATCACTCATCGATTCTGTTGAAAAAATGATCGTTTTCATTGCCTTTTCGTCCCGTTTCACGTTTCAAACTCAACAGACACGTCTGCGCAGAACGTCGTTTGACAAAACAGTTTGACGGCGCATTTTACAGACCGACAGCGGCAAGCTTGTCCATGTTTTCCCGCTTGAGCTCCAGGGAGGAATGGACGTAACGGTTGAGCGTGATTGTAGTATTGGCGTGGCCCAATATCTCCGAAAGACTCTTGATCTCAAAACCGACTTCCACGCATCGGGTAGCGAAGGTGTGTCGGATCGTGTGAAAGTGAACGCCCTCAAGCCCGCACTCTTTCGTGTATTTGGAGAGCCGCTTCTGAACCTGACGCGGTTCCATGAACTGTTCTGTGCCAGTCAAAAGAAAAGCGCCAGGGCAATGCGGATCAAATTGCCCGCAGAGCCTTGCCGTGCTGTCGGTAAGTGGGATCATCCGGGTCGAAGTGTCGCTCTTGGGACTGCCGATGACGACCTTCGTCTTCCCCTGACCGGTATGCTCAAGATCCCGTATCCTCTGCATGGTGGAGTCCACTTTAAGCGTTCTGTCCCGTAACGAGATATTTTCCCAACGCAGAGCGCACAGTTCACCGATGCGCATTCCCGTGAGCAGGGTAAGAAGGATACCAAATTTACATTCGTCCATATCTGTCTCAAGATAGGAAACGAATCGTCGCTGTTCCTCCTGTGAAAGTACGCGAGCCTCCTTCTTCTGCTCCTTCGGATAACTGATTTCCACCGTTGGGAAAGCGCCGGGGAACTGCTTCGCCGTGTACTTCAAAACAGAGCGTAAAACCGTCAGAATGTCTCGCACGGTCTTCGTCGAGAGGCCCTCATCCAGAAGCTCCTGTTTGAACTGCTCTACGATCATTGTATTGATGCCCAGCGGAAAGCAGCCGCCCAGCTTTGGAAGGATGTGCTTTGTCAGTACCGAATCGTATTTTACATAGGTGGACTCCTTCACTTTTCCTTTTTCCAGCCGCAGCCACTGCTCACAGAAAAAAGCAAACCGGCGGTGGTTGTTCGTCACCGGCAAGGGGGTGCTGTTCAAAAGCGCCGCCTTGCACCGCGCGGCTTTTTCTCTTGCCTCCTTATAGGTCTTGCCGTAGCAGGAGCCATACTTGATCTTGCCGGAAACCTCATATCCTTTAACGTATCGAGCTTCCCAGCGACCGTCTTTCCGTTTGTAAATGTTTTCGCCTTTCTTTGCCATAACTGTTACCTCCTTTTTAAAAATGTGGCACTCTAAAGTATATCTTATCCTGCCGGAGTGCCGCGACGGCGGGTTTGACGGCTGATACACCTCTAATGATCATTTTTCAAGTGAAAATTGCATTCCTGCTCGAGTTTGCTTTTCCAAAAACTGAAAAAATATGAAAAATGACGCTCAACCTATTGTATTTGAGTTAAGAATGTGCTATACTTTATATTAATATTGGGTTAAAAAGATGGTCGCTTAGTGATCCACTCTGCGACCGTTGAGAGCCTATTTTGCGTCCCCGATGGGGCGATTTCCACATGAAAATAAAAAAGCCCGAAACCATACTCTCGCCATTGGAGAGTCGGATTCGGGCTTTGTTATACATAATATAAACTTTTAGGGAGCTAACTCGCGTTCTCTGACATCCCCGCTGCTCATGGACTTCGTCACCTGAATAGGCTTTTTCTTGTCGGTGGCAGGTGCAATGAAGCCCGCCTCCATGTTATCGATTTTGCCAATCGCTACATTGTGTTGTCAAATTCTCCGCATCTATTGTCACGTCCGATCACACTGTTGGCAGGGTACTTCCTTGATTTGGGCATAAAAAAGAGCTTCCGGAGAAGCTTCAATCTCCAAAAGCCCTTGATTTCAAGCCATTCGGCTGTTCTGAAAACGGCATTCATTTGTATCAATTTTGGGGTTTACATTTCCCATGCAGATCCACGCGGCGGAAACGATCGGCAAGGTCCTGGCGGGGAGAAGATAGACGGAAATCAAATTCGGCGCTTCCTGTCATCATATTTACCCTTCTAACTCTGTTCAGAATTTGCGCCGCGGTAAACAAAGAAAAAATCCCTTTCGCAAAGAGCGCGCAAACAAACAGGGAAGTAAAGCTGTTGTTCGCTGTGTGGGTCAACCCCCTCCGCCCACGCGCCATTTCCTTTCCGGGTCTTTCCAGTGCCTTCCGCTTCTATCCGCTTGTGGGTCAGGGTGTGGGTCGGCTGTCAGGCCCCGCCGGAAACCCGTATCTTTTCCCACGAAAAAACAACAAAGATCCCGGAAATCATACGATTTCCGGGATCTTTTGGAGCTGCTAGCCAGATTCGGACTGGCTACCGGTCTCCCGCAAAGCTTTGCTTTGCGGGAACCCTCACGACCTCCGATTGAATCCCCGCTTCGCGGGTGGGATGAGGTCGCCAGTCCTTGCCCGGAAAAACAAAAAACTCGCAGAAGTTTCCCTCCGCGAGTTTCTTTTGGAGCTGCTAGCCAGATTCGGACTGGCGACCTCATCCTTACCAACGGCTCTGGGAATACAAAATCGCTGCGTTCCGGGCCTTTTGGGTCCTTTCCGCTGGGCATGCCCATCCTCTTTGGCGCTTATTCTTCCATTGTCTCCGTCCGCTTTTTTCGCCGTGTGGGTCAGCGTGTGGGTCAGGCGCAAACCCACCGACAGGCTATGAGCCGAATTTGAGGCGGTTTCGGGCAGACGTTCAGGATCAAGAGGCCTCCTCCAACAGGATCGAAAATCAAGCAGGTGAAAGAGGCGGTGCCGTAAACGGCTTCCGCCTCGGCTCACCGCGGCGGCAATGCCGACCGCGCAAGGGGTTTGACGGTTTTGCCCAGATGAAAATTACGGCGCCGTATTTTCGGCCCTGACGCCGGGATACGGTGCCGTAGTTCTCGAAACCGCCGATTCTTCAAGGACTTTTACGACGCCGCCGCGGGAACAGGGGTGATACTAATGAATAAAGAAACGGCGGCCCATAAAACTTCAAAACGCGGAGCCGGCAGCGGTTCTAGCCTGCTGTCGGCTCCGCGTACGGTTCGTTTGTAATTGTGATTATCCTTCGTTGGTAAATGGAGGTATAGGAAAACACGCTTTGCCATGAAACCGATCAGGGAGAGTATGAATTGCATTTTTCCCCGCAAAGTCGATCAGTTTATTTTTTATTTCTGATGAGATGCTCAACAGTCTTCTCCGGCCCCGTATAAAACGGAGAACGATTTGCTGTTCACACTTTATTTGGACTTTCTTCATGATTATCGCCTTGAAAAAGTTCGATTCACCGCATATAATACTCATAATGAAGGGTTAAAAGGACAGATCTCCGGGCGGCGGATTCAAAGCGAGGTGGAAGTTCGTCATGAACATCAATAATATCAATTTTACATCCTTTATCCGTGTGGCGGAGGCGGGCAGCTTCAACAAGGCCGCCGAGGATCTATACATCACTTCCACCGCACTGATCAAGCAGATCAATCTGCTGGAAAACGATCTGGGTGTGCGCCTCTTTGACCGGACTCATCGGGGGCTGACGTTGACGAAGGCCGGCGCGTCTCTCTACAAAGATGCCAAGTATATCACGAGTTACTGCCAGGAAGCGATCCAGCGGGCCAGAAACGCGGAGCTTCAGCGGGAGCAGGTGATCCGCATTGGCACCTCTCCCATGATGCCCGCCCAAATGCTGATGGATCTGTGGCCGAAAATTCACGAACACTGTGCCGACGTGAGCTTTAAGCTGGTCCCCTTTGAAAACACCGCGGACAATGCCAGAGAAATTCTGAAAAACTTAGGGCAGAACATTGACGTCGTCGCCGGCTTTGTGGATGAGCTTCTCATGAGCCAGCGGAATTGCCGGGGCCTGCTGATCGAAAACGAGCCCCTATGCTGCGCGGTGTCCATCTACCACCCGCTGGCGTCCAAAGAAAAACTGACCGTGCGGGATCTGTACGGAAAAGACCTGATGATGATCCATCGCGGATGGTGCCGTCACATGGACGACCTGCGGGATGATTTGACGGAAAATCATCCGCAGGTAAACCTCGTAAATTTTGATCTGTACGATGTGGGTGTTTTCAATCGCTGTGAGGAAAACAAGGATATTCTGGTGGTCATTAAAAGCTGGAGCATGGTGCATCCGCTGATGCGGGTGATTCCGGTGGAGTGGGATTATTTCATGCCTGTGGGGATTCTGTATTCCCCCCAGCCGACGGAGGTTGTCCGCCGCTTCCTCTCCGCGCTGGAAACGGTACTGGCCGCTCCAAAAGAAACCGCCCAGTCATAACCTGCGGTTAGAACTGATGAATGAATCGAGACTTCTCCGGAAGCCTCGATTTTTTTATAATGATATCGTGGATAGGCAGAATGAATCACGAAGAAGGATGATGAAGATGAAACAAAAAATCGCGATAGGCTTGATTATTGCCCTGCTCGTGACGCTTCTTGGCGCCTGCGGCGGAAATCAGCCGGGTGCCCAAACGCCGGCAGAGGAATCGTCTCAGGGAACGGAAGCGGTCAGTAATCCGGAGGAAAGCAGCTCCCCCGTCCAGAGCGAAGAATCTGAAGTAGGCGGCACGGAAAGCAGTTCACCCGCCGAGAGCGGGAAATCAGAGGTGAATGAAATGGAGATACCACAGACCGGCTGGACGGAGGCTGTTCCGGCAGAGTACACACAAGCGGCAGCCGAACAAGGCGCTGTCGTTCGGCTCGACTATGAATCAGAAGATTATGTGCGGGATGGAGCTGCCATTACGAAAACCGCCTACGTTTATACGCCCTACGGCTATGATGAGGAAGATACCGAAACGCGGTACAACATTCTCTATCTCATGCACGGCTGGGGCGGCCATGCCGGAGAATACTTTGATTTTACGGCAACGAAAAATATGTTTGACAACCTGATCGCAAACGGAGATATTCCGCCCATCATCATCGTGTCGGCGACCTTCTACAACGCAAACAGCCGCACGGATTTCAGCAGTTCCATTGCGGAATTTCGGGCTTTCCATCAGGATTTTGAAAATCACTTGATGCCGGCGGTGGAGGGGCGGTTCCACACCTACGCCGCGTCCACGTCCCCGAAAGATCTGAAAGCCTCCCGCAACCATCGGGCCTTCGGTGGCTTCTCCCTGGGTTCGGTGACCACATGGCTGCAATTCTGCTATGACTACGATTATATTCATTACTTTCTTCCGATGAGCGGCTCTTGCTGGTACTATGGCACCTACGGCGATTTCCGCTTTGAGGACAACGTGGACTTTATCGAGCAGCTGGTTCGGGATGAAAACCTTGACGAGCGCGGGTACTTTATCTATCACGCGGTCGGCACCGAGGACGCGGTCAAGAGCCAGTCGATCGGGATGGCGGAGGAAATGCTGTCCCGGGAGATCTTCACGCCGGAACACTATGTTTTCTATCAAAAGGACGGCGGCTACCACGACTTTAACGCCGTGCAGGAATATCTCTACAACGCCCTCCCGCTGTTCTTCCGGGACAATCCTCCCGCAAACGCGCAGACGGCAAGCCACCCCTACACCACCGGCACCGCCATTTCGGACGTGACAGGCGACCCCGCTTTCGGAGACTACGGGCATCTGTTATTCCCTGTGGACACTGGGTACATGAGCGGCGAGACTCTGGGCGACCTTCACTTGACGTGGTATTCGGGTATCGACCCGGACAAGACGGTGGAGATCTGCAACTACATGAAATCCCATACCGAAGCGGGTGAGACGATCTTTTACGATATTTATACCGACGAGGAAAAGGCGGCTGACCCCGACAAGGCGGACACGGGACTGTTCTTTTTTAGGGGCGATCCCGGAGAAAAGTTTGCCGTAGTGAGTGCCGGAGGCGGTTTTGCCTACGTTGGCGCGATGCACGACAGCTTCCCCCACGCCCTGGAGCTTTCCAAAATGGGCTACAATGCCTTCGCGCTGATCTACCGTCCCGGCTGGGACACGGCCATGGAGGATTTGGCGCGGGCGATCAGCTTTATCTTCGCCCACGCAGAGGAACTGGAAGTGGACACCGACTGCTATTCCCTGTGGGGCGGCTCGGCGGGGGCCCGGATGGCGGCGGACGTGGGTTCCTACGGTACTGCCTTCTTTGGCGGCGACGATCTGCCCCAGGCCGGCTGTGTCGTCATGCAGTACACGGGCCACAGCGATTGGCAGAAAACCGACCCGCCCACTTACGTCTGCGTGGGAAAAAGCGACGGCATCGCGAACTGGCGTACGATGCAACGCCGGTGTGATGCCATGTCCGCCGCGGGCATCCCTACCGAGTTTCACGCCTATGAGGGACTTTCCCACGGCTTCGGGCTGGGCACGGGAACGGTTGCCGAGGGTTGGATCAACGACGCGGTGGCGTTTTGGGAAGCACAAATGAAGTAGTTATAACTTCCGGTATGAACTGGTGAACGGATAGAGACTTCTGCACGGACTTGGATTGCGTTAGAATAAATGTAACAAAAAACAGTTTGAAAGGAGCATTCGACATGAAGAAAATAGGCGCGTTGCTATTAAGTTTGATCCTCTTGCTTTCCCTGACGGCTTGTGGCGGCAGCGGTTTTGGCGCAGGCGGGAACGCCGCGACGGACCGGACGAGCCACAATGTGGCGGAATTGCCCTCTGATTCCACGCAAAGCACCGGCGGCGAAAGTGAAGGCAGTGCCAGCACCCAAGCGCCGGACCCTGGCACAGACGCCGACGTTCCGGTGGTCTACATGACGACGGACATCTCCCCGGAGGGACTGATGAAGGTCTATGAGGCCCTGGGGGTGGAGCTGACCGGCGACAATATCGCGGTGAAGCTCTCCACCGGCGAACC
>CANQKZ010000067.1 GCA_947624585.1 uncultured Oscillospiraceae bacterium
CGTGGACATGAACTACGTCTACGGCGGTCAGTTCTCCGGCGACGCGGACATCACCGCCGTTATGGACACCTGGTACCAGGGCGGCACCCAGATCGTCTTCGCCTGCGGCGGCGGCATCTACACCTCCGCCATCGACTCCGCCAAGAACGTGGACGGCGCCAAGGTCATCGGCGTGGACGTGGATCAGGTGGGCGTTCTTGCCGCCTACGCCGCCGGCGAGGGCGCCAGCCAGGATAAAATCGACGAGTACAAGTCCATGATCGTCACCTCCGCCATGAAGGGCCTGCGTCCCACCACCATCAACACCCTGAAGGACGTGGTCATCAACGGCAACTGGTCCAAGTACGCGGGCAAGATCGACACCCTGGGCCTCGTCTCCGGCGACGACCCATCCGCCAACTACGTCCAGCTGGGTACCACCCAGTACGGCGACGGCTTCGCTGAGGCCGACTACAAGGCCCTGGTGAAGTCTATGTTCGACGGCACCATCAAGGTCAGCAACGACACCACCATCGCCAGCCCCGCCGACCTTGGCTGCTCCAGCGTCAACGTCAACTTCCAGGGCAACATCAAGGGCTGAGTCCGGGCAACCTTTCATAACTGTGTTCTGACCGCACGGGGGCGAGCGCCGCTCGTCCCCGTTTTTTCAAACCGTCAGGCGTAAAAATTCGGAAAAACAACGTTTTTTGCGGATTTACCGAAGCAAAGAAAAAATAAAGCAAAGGAGGGAATGGGATTTGGACAACACACCATACGCCATTGAGATGCTGAACATCACAAAGCGGTTCCCGGGCATCATCGCCAACGACAACGTGACGCTGAGGCTCCGGCGCGGCGAGATCCACGCGCTCCTTGGCGAAAACGGCGCCGGAAAGTCCACCCTGATGAGCGTTCTCTTCGGCCTCTACCAGCCGGAGGAGGGCGTCATCAAGAAGGACGGCAAGGAGGTCAAAATAAACGACCCCAACGACGCCAACGACCTGGGCATCGGCATGGTGCACCAGCACTTCAAGCTGGTGGAGTGCTTCACCGTCCTGGACAACATCATCCTGGGCGTGGAGCCCACGGACAAGGCGGGCTTCCTCAAGAAGGAGGAGGCGCGGAAAAAGGTGACGGAGCTCTCCGAGCGCTACGGCCTGAAGGTGGACCCGGACGCCGTCATCGAGGACATCTCCGTGGGTATGCAGCAGCGCACCGAGATTTTGAAGATGCTCTACCGGGACAACGAGATCCTCATCTTCGACGAGCCCACCGCCGTTCTGACGCCCCAGGAGATCGACGAGCTTTTGAAGATCATGAAGAACCTGGCCGCCGAGGGCAAGAGCATCCTCTTTATCTCCCACAAGCTCAACGAGATCATGTCGGTGGCCGACCGCTGCTCCATCCTCCGCAAGGGCAAGTACATCGGCACGGTGGACATCGCCAAGACCGACAAGGCGGAGCTGAGCCGCATGATGGTGGGCCGGGACGTGGAGTTCGTGGTCCACAAGGAACCGGCCAGACCTAAGGACACGGTACTGGAGGTCTCCGGTATGACCGTGGCCTCCAAGGTCCACAGGAACAACGCCGTGAAGAACGTCTCCTTCAAGGTCCGCTCCGGAGAGATCGTCTGCATCGCGGGCATCGACGGCAACGGCCAGTCGGAGCTGGTGTACGGCATCTCGGGTCTGGAACCCCTGGTGGGCGGCACATTGAAGCTCTGCGGGCAGGACATCACAAAGGCGCCCATCCGCAAGCGGAGTCTCGCGGGCATGAGCCACATCCCCGAGGACCGGCACAAGCACGGTCTGGTCTTGGACTACACCCTGGAGGACAACATCGTGCTCCAGCGGTATTTTGAGCCTGAATTTACCAAAACGGGCTTCCTGCGCCGGAAGAACATCCGAACCTACGCCGAGCGGCTCATCGAGCAGTACGACGTGCGCTCCGGCCAGGGCCCCATCACCATAGCCCGGTCCATGTCCGGCGGCAACCAGCAGAAGGCCATCATCGCCCGGGAGATCGACAAGGATCCCCAGCTGCTCATCGCCGTCCAGCCCACCCGGGGTCTTGACGTGGGCGCCATCGAGTACATACACAGCCAGATCGTGGCCCAGCGGGACGCGGGCAAGGCGGTCCTCCTGGTGAGCCTGGAGCTTGACGAGGTCATGAACGTCTCCGACCGGATCCTGGTCATGTACGAGGGCGAGATCGTGGGCGAGTTGGACCCCAAGAAGACCACCGTGGAGGAGCTGGGCCTCTACATGGCCGGAGCCAAGAGAATGGAGGTGCGCGGATGAAAAAATCTGAAAAATCCGTCGGCCGTCGGCTCATTGAGAACGACGGCGTCCAGACCCTGCTGGCCTCGCTGCTGTGCATCCTCGGGGGCCTCGTCATCGGGTACATCGTGCTTCTCATCATCGAGCCCAGCGCCGCCTGGGGCTCCATCACCGCCGTCGTCAAGAACTTCTTCCGTTACCCCGCCTCCCTGCGGGGCAAGTACCTGGGCCAGACCGTGGTCCGCACGGTGCCCCTTCTGATGTGCGCCCTCAGCGTGCTCTTCGCCTACAAGGTGGGTATGTTCAACATCGGCGCGGCGGGGCAGTACGTCATCGGCGCCTGCGCCACCCTTTACTGCGCCATCGCCCTGAAGTTGCCCTGGATCGTCTGCCTCCTGGCCGGGGCCGCCGCCGGAGCCCTCCTTGGCGCCATCTCCGGGGTGCTGAAGACAGCGTGCAACGTCAACGTGGTCATCTCCGGCATCATGCTCAACTGGATCAGCCTCTACTTCACCAACAACCTTCTTGCCCGGGACGGCATCAAGCGCCCCACGGGCCCCGAGACCATCCAGCTCATCAACGCAAACCCCAAGGCCATCCTGCCGACCCTTGGCATCGACAACATCTTCGGCGAGAAGAGCGCGGGCATCGCCATCCCTCTGGCGCTTATCATCGCGGTCCTCGTGTGGGTGGTGCTCAATAAGACCAAGTTCGGCTATGAGCTGCGCGCCACCGGCAACAACCCCAACGCCGCCAAGTACGCGGGCATGAAGGAGAACAGGAACATCATCCTCACCATGGTCATCGCCGGGGGCCTCGCGGGCCTGGGCGCGTCCCTCTTCTTCCTCACCGGCCTTGTGGACTGGGAGACCTCCATCAGCTCCGTGCCAGACATGGGCTTCAACGGCATCGCCGTGGCGTTCCTGGGCGGACTTTCGCCTCTCGGCTCCATCCTCTCGGCCTTCTTCATCCAACACATCACCTCCGGCGGCGGCGGTGTGGATCTGCGGTTCTACTCCTCCCAGATCTCCTCGCTGATCTCCTCCCTCATCATCTTCCTGTGCGCCTTTGTGGGCTTCTTCAAGCTGGCCATCCAGACGCGCATCCGCAAGAGCGACGAGAAGAAGGCCGCCGTGCCTGCCAAAGAATCCGGGAAAGGGGGCGAGGGTAAATGATCCTGCTCATACAGTACACCCTGATCTTCGCCTCCGTCCTGATGCTGGTGGCCCTGGGCGGGTGCTTCGCGGAGCACTCCGGCGTCATCAACATCGGACTTGAGGGCATCATGCTCATCGGCGCCCTGGGTGGGGCGCTGGCTATGAAGTTCATCCCCACCTCCGTGGGCGCGCCCGTGATGATCCTGTGCGTCATCCTGGCCTCGGCCCTCTTCGGGATGCTGGCCTCGCTCTTCCTGGCCGTGGCCGCCATCAGCTTCAAGGCGGACCAGACCATCACCGGTACCGCCATCAATATGCTGGCCGTGGCAGGCGCCACCGTGGCCGTCAAGGCCATGAATACCGCCGCCTCCGGCGGATCCGACGTGTCCTCCGAGATCGCCTACACCGCCGCCCGGGAGTTCTTCACGGTCCGCATCGGCTCCTTCCAGTTCAACTGGTTCATGCTGGTGGCCGTCATATGCCTTACCGTCAGCTACATCTGCCTCTACAAGACCCGCTTCGGTCTGCGCCTCATGGCCTGCGGCGAGCACCCCCAGGCGGCGGACTCCGTGGGCATCAACGTGGCGAAGATGCGCTACGCGGGCGTGCTCATCTCCGGGCTTCTCGGCGGACTTGGCGGCATCGTCTACATCACCGCCGGGACCAACGCCTGGAAATTTGAAAACGGCGTGGCGGGCTTCGGCTTCCTGGCCCTGGCCGTCATGATCTTCGGCGCCTGGCACCCGGTGAAGATCGCCCTGGCGGCGCTGCTCTTCGGCTTCTTCCGCGCCCTGGGCAACGTCTACACCGGCATCCCCTTCATGGCGGCGCTGAATCTCAACTCCACCGTCTACAATATGCTTCCCTACATCATCTCCCTCATCGTCCTTGCCTTCACCTCCAAGAAGTCCAGAGCGCCAAAGGCGGAGGGCATACCTTACGACAAATCGCAGAGATAACCGCTCACGGGCCGCCGGAAAACGGCGGCCCGAAGTCACTTTAAGGAGCTAAATGTGGAGATTGAACGTATCAACACCTATGCGGACCCGCGATTTCCCGGAGAGGTGCTTCTGGAGCACGGGGCGTTTCTGATAGACGGGCGGCCCTGCGGGTTCAAGATCCGGGACGGGAACAGCGCCACGGTGTTCTTTGACGGTCCGCAGGATCTGACGCCCGCGATGGATGCGTTTCGCTATTACGCCGAGCACATCACTGTTTTTTACAAGGAGAATGGAGAGAAGCTGGCCGAGTACCCGCCCGTGGACATTAGAACCATGCCGCTGGAGGACATCCAGCCGTCTCAGTTTTTCGTGGACGGGGACAAGCTGCGCACCGTGGCGTCGTTTATTCGGAGCGGCGATGATATCGTGGTCCCCGTGATCTTCGACCGGCGCACCGGCAGAACCGTCTCCCTGGACGGGCACACCCGGCTTTACTACGCCTACACACAGGGCTTTGAGAAAATTCGTGTCTTTGAGATGCGCACCGATGATACCATCCTGGACTTTGTGGATGAGGCCCGGCGGCGGGGCGTTTTTTGCGTGAGGGACATGAAAGCGCTGCCCCACGGCGACTATGTCCGGGAATGGGACGGGTTTTGCGACCAATATTGGCAAAAGATTCAGCAAGGAGGAGGATAAAATGATAGAACACGAAATGCAGTACCACATCCAGTGCAAGCCCGGGGACGTGGGCCGGTACGTGCTCCTGCCCGGCGACCCGGGGCGGTGCGAGTCCATAGCGGAGCTTTTCGACGACCACCATTTTGTGGGCCAGAACCGGGAGTACCGGGTCTACACCGGCACGCTTTTAGGGGAGAAGGTTTCCGTGTGCTCCACCGGCATCGGCGGGCCCTCCGCCGCCATCGCCATGGAGGAGCTGACCGCCATCGGCGCGGACACCTTCGTCCGCGTGGGCACCTGCGGCGGCATAGACATTGAGGTCCAGTCCGGCGACATCGTGGTTGCCACCGGCGCCATCCGCTTCGAGCACACAAGCCTGGAGTACGCCCCCATCGAGTTCCCCTCCGTCTCCGATTTCGACCGCGCTCTGGGGTACCGGACCCACATGGGCGTCGTCCAGTGCAAGGACAGCTTTTACGGCCAGCACTCCCCGGCGCGGATGCCCGTGAGCTACGAGCTTCTCCAGAAGTGGGAGGCGTGGAAGCGCCTGGGCGTCAAGGCAAGCGAAATGGAGTCCGCCGCCCTCTTCGTGGTGGCGGCGGCCCTGAAGGTCCGGTGCGGCAGCTGTTTCCACGTGGTCTGGAACCAGGAGCGGGAGGCCGCGGGCCTCGACCAGAAGGAGAGCCACGACACCTCCGCCGCCGTCAAGGTGGGCGTGGAGGCCGTGAAGCGGCTCATCATGCGGGACCGGGCCGGGTAAAGGAGCGAAATATGAGCAGATTTGACAGAATTTTCGTGGTGGTCCTGGACTCCGTGGGCACCGGCGCCATGCCGGACGCCGCCGATTACGGCGACGCCGGGACCGACACCCTGGGACACATCGCCTCCGCCGTGGGATTGAAAATACCGAATTTGGCCAAAATGGGCATCGGCAATCTCCGCCCCCTGGCCACCGTGCCCCCGGCGGAGCGCCCCATGGGGTACCGTGCCATCCTCCGGGAGGCCAGCCCCGCCAAGGACACCCTGACGGGCCACTGGGAGATGATGGGCATCCTCACCACAAAGCCCTTCAAGACCTTCACCGACACCGGCTTCCCCCCGGAGCTCATCGCGGAGCTGGAGCGCCGCACGGGCCGCAAGATCATCGGCAACAAATCCGCCAGCGGTACGGAGATCCTGGAGGAGCTGGCCGAGGAGGAGATCGCCACCGGCCGCATGATCGTCTATACCTCCGCCGACTCCGTTTTGCAGATCTGCGGCAACGAGGAGACCATGGGCCTTGACGAGCTCTATCGCTGCTGTGAGATCGCCCGGGAGCTGACCCTCCGGGACGAATGGCGCGTGGGCCGCGTCATAGCCCGGCCCTACGTGGGGAAGAGGCGCGGGGAGTTCAAGCGTACCTCCAACCGCCACGACTACGCCCTGCCGCCCACCGGCGTCACCGCCATGGACGTTCTCAAGGACGCGGGCCTCGATGTCATCGCCGTGGGCAAGATCAACGACATCTTCGACGGTCACGGCGTCACTGAGAAGCTCAAGTCCAAGAGCTCCGTCCAGGGCATGGAGCAGACCATCGAGATCGCGGGCCGGGATTTCCGGGGCTTATGTTATGTAAATCTCGTGGACTTCGACGCCCTCTGGGGCCATCGCCGCGACCCGGTGGGGTACGCCGCCGAGCTGGAGCGCTTCGACGAAAAGCTGGGTCAGCTTTTACCCAAAATAGGGGAGAGGGACCTTCTCATCCTCACCGCCGACCACGGCAACGACCCCACCCACACCGGCACGGACCACACACGGGAGAAGGTGCCGTTTTTGGCCTGGTCCCCGTCCATGGCCACCGGCGGTCAGCTTCCGGAGCAGGACACCTTCGCCGTCATCGGCGCCACGATCCTGGATAACTTCGGCCTCGCCCTACCGGAGAACGCCATCGGCACGTCGCTCCTGGCGCTTTTGAAGTGAGGAGGGGAGCGGTATGACGACAGAGGACCTGTGCCAAAAGGCCGTGGACATGATTGAAAGGGCCTACGCCCCCTACTCCCGCTTCCGGGTGGGTGCGGCGGTGGAGTGTGACGACGGCTCGGTCTACACCGGCTGCAACATCGAAAACGCCGCCTTCACCCCCACCTGCTGTGCCGAGCGCACCGCTATTTTCAAGGCCGTCAGCGAGGGCCACCTCCGCTTCCGCCGCATCGTCGTGGCCGCCGAGACGGAGGAGTTCACCGCCCCCTGCGGCGTCTGCCGCCAGGTGATGATGGAGTTCTCCCCGGACATGGACGTGATCATGGTAAACCGCGAGGGCAGGACCCAGACCGTCCCACTCCGTAAGCTCCTGCCCTACGGCTTTAACAGCGAAAACCTCCTCTGACAGCGGGGGAAAAACCGCATACAAACATCCCCGCCGCCCGGCGGGGATGTTTGTATTAATACTAATATCCAATCAAAACAAGACATTCGCGGCGGTCTTTTTCACGTCATGCTTCGTCAAACGGCTTGGAAATACATACAGTATTCCCTGCGCCGTTTTCCTTATCTTGCGCAAAAAATCCTCGCCGCTCGGTTAAAGCTTTTTATCAAATAAGTATTACATATGTGAATCATTGCCCTTGGGTCACACCTCGTACGCCCACAGGTTTCGGATCTCGCCCTCCAGCTCCGCGTAGCCCCACACCTTGCAGTTGGAGGGGCGGTAGGGGTCCAGGACGGTGAAGCCCTCGTCGGTGCATCCGGTGAGAACGATGTAGTGGCCCGTCTCGGTGAAGTGGCCGGGGCCCATGATGCAGATGATGGGGTTCCCCGCCTCCAGCTCCTTGCGCATGGTGGCCTCCCAGAGGATCAGCTCCCGAGCCTGGAGTCCCAGCTTCTCCGCTCCCTCGGAGAAGAGCAGCCACGCGGTGCCGCTCCCGGCCACACAGTAGCCCTCGTCGATGGCAAAATCCGCGATGTACGCCGGGGTCAGCGTCCCGTCCCCGGTGAGACCCATGGCCACCATGGAAAGCGCCGTGGGCCCGCACCCGGTCCAGCCCACAAGGCCCGAGCCGTACCGGCAGTACCCCCACCGGGGGTCCCACTGGGTGAAGTAGGGGATCTCACCGGCCTCGATCTCCCCGGACAGGTCCAGGGTCAGGTCGTAGTCCGTGACCTCCTCGAACCCGTCGATGTAGTCCCGGGCCTCCGGGTTTTTCTCGCTCATCTCGATGAAGGCTTCCCTGATGCCCTCATCGTCGATATCGGAGAACGCCCTGGCCCGGTTTACGAGCCGCTTCACCCCGCTGAGACCCCCCAGGGCGTAGACCAGCGCCCAGAGCAGGACCAGGATCAGTAAGAATATCAGAAGTCCACGGCGGGACCTTCTCTTCGCGTGCATATGATGACTTCCTTCGTGAAATTATTGGATGAGCTTCAGCCGGATCTCCGCCTTGAAGAGGTCCCCGTCGATGCTGAGCTCAAATTTTCCGCCCATGAGCTCCGTGAGGCTCCGGGCGATGGAGAGGCCCAGCCCCGACCCCTCGGTGTGGCGGCTCTCGTCGCCCCGAACGAACCGCTCCATCAGCTCCTCCGGCGCCACGTTGAGCCGGTCCCGGGAGATGTTCTTCACCGAGATCACAGCGCCCCCGTCCAGCCTCCGGGCCTCCACGTAGACCCGGGTGCCCGGCTGAGCGTATTTTACCGCGTTGTTGAAGAGGTTGTCAAGCACCCGCCACAGGTGCCGCCCGTCGGCAAGGACCGTGATGGGCTTCTCCGGCAGGGTGATGATGGGCTCCAGCTTCCCCAGGGCGAACTTCTCGGCGTACTCCGCCACCGCCTGGTTGATGAGCTCCCCGGCGCTGGTGGGCACAAGCTCCGTGGGCAGACTGCCCGTGGACGCCTTGCTGGCCTCCACCAGGTCCACCGTGAGGCGTCTCAGCTTCTCCGACTGGCGCTTTAAAACCTCCAGATACTCCGCCTCCTGCTCAGGCGTGTGCTCCTTCTGGAGGAGGTCCACGTAGTTGACAATGGAGGTCAGCGGCGTCTTGATGTCGTGGGATACGTTGGTGATGAGCTCCGTCTTCATCCGCTCGGACTTCATCCTCTGCTCCACCGCCGCCGAGAGGCCCACTCCGATGGAGTTCAGGTCCTCGCCCATGCGGCAGTACTCAAAATACATCTTATCCGTGTTGATCTTGAAGTCCAGCTCCCCGGCGGCCAGCTTTTCCCCCGCCTTGCGGAGCTTGCGGAACTGGTTGGCGCTGAAGACCAGCACCGCCGCGATCCCAACCCACAGGACCCCCAGGAAAAAGACCCCCAGGGTGTCCGTGCCATGGTCCAAGGCCAGCATAAAGCCGAAAAGGTTGGCGATAAAGCACCCCACCGCCGCCAGAAACACCCGCCATTCGAGCCTTACGGCGTGGTAGAGACTGTCACACCACCGGTATGCCGCCATGGTGCACCGCCAGGCGAACCGCAGGACCGTCACGGTCCATTTCCACGCCCACCGGAGCACGATGTACACCGCTGTATTCTTCCATATCCCTCCTGCCTTGGCCCGGACGGCGAAGGAGTACGCCACCGCCAGCAGCACCAGCAGGATCGCCACCGCCACGCCGGAGCAGAACAGGGCGAGCAAAAACACATCGTCCCTGCCCCAGGCGTAGTACAGCTCCGCCTCCGCCGCCACCAGCAGCATCTCCGCGAAAGCTCCCGCCGCGAACACCAGGTCGAAGGGGATCCTGTCGAAAACGCTCAGGCAGATCCCCTCCCGCCCGCTCCTGTGGCCCGCGGCGCACATGAGGAAGATGAAGAGAAGAACGAAGAGCACCAGCCCCAGGATGGCCAGGGGCGCCGCCGCGTGGCGGGCCTCGAAGACGAAGGACATGAGGTCATAGTTCTGGTGCGTATAGAACGCCGCCTCGTACTCGTTCAGATAGTTGCTGTCCAACAGCCACTGCACCGCGGCGGTGAAGGACATATGCATATCGGCTGACACACGGTAGAACTCACAGACGTAGGCCCCGAAGAAGACGGCACCGAAGATGAGTGCCAGCAGCATGGACGCCACCAGCAGAAACACCGCCGCCACCTTCGCGGGGAAGGAAGAGGTAAGCTTTTTCATTTCACATCCCCCTCGATTTTATAGCCCTGTCCCCAGACCACCTTGATGTACCGGGGTTCCGAGGGCGTGATCTCGATCTTCTCCCGTATGTGCCGGATATGTACCGCGATGGAGCTCTCCGCCGAGAGCGCGTACCCCCCGGACACGTGGGCGTAGATGGCCCCGGAGGAGAACACCTTGCCGGGGTTTTGCATGAGAAGCCGCAGAATGGCAAACTCCGTGGGCGTGAGGGAGACCGGCTCCCCGTCCACGGTGACGGTCTTGCCCGCGTCGTCCAGGTCGATGCCGCCGATGACGTAGTGGTCCGGCTTCTTCTCCATGCCCCCTAAGAGCGTGTACCGCCGCAGCTGACTGCGGACCCGGGCCATCACCTCCACCGGGTTGAAGGGCTTCGTCACATAGTCGTCCGCCCCCACGTTGAGTCCCAGCACCTTGTCCGTGTCCTCGCTCTTGGCGGTCAGAAGGATGATGGGGATGTTGTACTCCTCCCGGAGCTTGGAGGTTGCGGAGATCCCGTCCATCTCCGGCATCATGATGTCCATCAGAATGAGGTGGATGTCGTTCTTCTCCACAATGTCAATGGCCTCCCGGCCCGTGTACGCCTCGAAGAGGCCGTAGCCCTGCCCGGAGAGATATATCTTCAGCGCCGCCACAATGTCCCGGTCATCGTCGCAGATGAGTATGTTGTACATTCGATCACACCTTTCACAAGCTGTCCCCATTATAGCCCACACGGCCTTAACAATAAAGAGGGAATTTTTTTAAGAAAGGATAAAGGAACCTCTGAACAAATCGCCGCACCGATTGGGCGGGCAAAATAAGGAAGTAATTTCGACATCCTATAGCAATCCCACTAATTCCTGACACACCCTGAGGACGAGAACCAACCAACGCAATCCGATGGTCGGACTCGGGAAAACGCTTCCTCGATCCCTTGCGGCAGTAAGGCGCGCGACCTGATTTTCATTTCGCGCAGTATCGACTTGGTCTTCGACCACATCTTCTCAATTGGATTCAAGTCAGGACTGTACGTCGGCAGATACAAAAGGCTGATCCCGGCATCCCGAACCAACGCCGAAACCTCCTTGACATGATGCGTTCGCATATTGTCCATAACGATTACGTCATCTTTCTTCAGCGTGGGCAGAAACTCATTTTTGAGATAGTCCAAAAACCTATCCGTTGTCGTCCCGCCGCTGTAAGTCGTGTAATACTAATATTCAATTAAAATAAGGCACCGAGCGATGAGGATTTTTCGTGTCAGGCGAGGAAAGCGGCGCCGGGAATACTGTATGTATTTCCAAGCCGCATGAAGAAGCATGACCCGAAAAAGACCATCACGAATGTCTTATTTTGATTGAATATTAGTATAAGCCGTCTTGCCGTTGAGCCTCACAGATGACGGTATCTAACCATTGAATCAAATCAATATCATCCTTCCATGAATGAGAAGGCAAACTTGCCGAAATCCCGGCCATTAACTCGGGATATGCGTTTTCAAGAGCGCTTCTTTTTGCTTTGCTGTCAGCCTTTGCATATATTTCGGTCGTGCGAATCTGTGAATGGCCAAGAAAGTCGCGGATGTAAATGAGCGGAACGCCGGCTTGGAGCAAATGCATTGCCTTAGAATGACGTACGCAGTGTGGAGTAACCACTTCTGAAAGCAATTCTGGATTTGCCGTTCGAACCTGATCAGAGTATTTTTTGAGGATATAGGAAACACCTGCGCGTGTAAGCGAATTGCCCTGCGGATTTGTAATCAGTAACTGGCACCGGTATTCAGGGGCTTGCAAGTTTTCCTTTTTTAAGAAGCACACAATCAGCTGGGCTGTTTTGTCAGATAGCGGAACGGTCCTATCTTTGTTGCCTTTCCGTGTAGTAAAATTGTATATGGCTTGGATAGACGGATATCGCCGATCCGCACTTGTTAGGATCTCACTAACTCTAGCTCCACTGTAATATAGTAGGGCCAGTATGTAACTTGGTCCGTTGCAGAAGATGAAGAAACAAGTGAAAAATATGAGGGCCTTGTGCCTGTCGGTCGATACACCAGTGATTTGATGACCGGTGAGATACTACTCCTATACTCTTCGGGAATGATTTACGATCCTGAGACACATGAGCCTGTTGTTGACGAGAACGGGGAACCCATTCTCCTTTCCGGTGGAGCCGAACTGTCGGTCACGCTGGGCGGAACATTGGGCGATGACGGTGAGTTGATTCGTGACGAGAGCGGGAATGTGATTGGCGGTCATACAGAGAAGATGACCATCAGCTGGGAAAACCTCTACAAAGAGGAAGGAGAAGAAAACCTTCTCAACGACACCACGCTTGACGAAACCATTTACGTCACCGAAGGCGAAACAGCTACGCTTGTCGCAAGGTATCGCGGTGACGCTTTGCATAGCATCATACCTGTCAGGCTTTATGCTTCAAAGGGAGTAACAAGTCCGAGTACAACTAATCCCGTGGAAGCTGCGGAAGGGCTCATCCTGGATGGCCCGGATTTTGCTGGAACAGATAGTTCCTGGGAAGGCAAACTTGTTGCAGAACCGGGATATGTGCTTCCGGACAGCATCCGAATCTTTACCCGCCACACAAGTGACGGAGAAGAAATTGAATCCAACAATTCCTGGACGCAGAATTACAAATACAATAAATCCACTGGGCGAGTCTTTGTGAAATATGCACCGGCAGGCGGAGCAAGCGAGCTTGTCATTCGTGCTGACGGTGTAAAGACCGAAGGTGCTCTCGGCGGCAATTCCAGTGGACAAACATACCCCCAAGCCTGATGGTATCTACGGTCCCTTTGAATGGAGGTACGAAAGCGGTGTTACCGGCGAGTTGAAAACCTTTGGAGGTGATACTATCTCGGGAACGCCGAAAAACGGAGCTTATACTAAGGAACCTCTGAACAAGTCGCCGCACCGATCTTGGCGGCATATTTTCCGCCATATTTCGTCAAAAAATTTTGAAATACATACAGTATTCCTGCAATTTTTTGCCTTCATCTGGCGAAAAATCTGTTCGCCAATCTCGGCACGTCGACTTATTCAGAGGTTCCCTAATATCCAATTGAAAGGGGAAACCGAGCGGCGAGGATTTTTTGAATCAGACGAGGATGAACGCGCAGGGAATACTGTATGTATTTCCAAGCGGTCTGACGAAGTGTGACACGAAAAATCCTCGCCGCTCGGTGTCTTCTTTTAATTGAACATTAGTATGACTCCGTGCTTTTTGCACAGGCGGGTAATGTTTTCGAGAATCAAGAAATTTCCTCCTTTCAAAAATTTGCGGAATTTAGAGAAAAGCATTGACGTACAATAGAGAATATTCTAAAATATGAGTTGCCACGACATATCGAGAATACTCTCCCGCTTTAGGCTTTCCTTGAAATCCTAAAGTTGCTATATCGAGTATCATCTATTTTGCCAACCCCTTTTTTCGCCTTTTCTCTAAAAAATTGGAGGGTACATTATGAACAGCGTTGAACGTGTGAAAGGCATTTGCAAAGAACGGAAAATTCCGATTTCTAAATTAGAAAAGGACTTAGAATTTGGAAACGGATATATAGGTCAACTGAAAAAAGGCATGTTCCCGGCTGATAGACTTTCTAAAATTGCAAAATACCTGTCTGTCTCTGAGCAATTTCTGTTGACCGGTCAAGAGGCAAAAAAAGCGCCCACCCTGGAAGGTGAGCAGATACAATTAAGCGGAACTTATTTACGTTTAGCAAAGGGTGCCCAAGATTTAGGTTTGGATGATGATGATGTGGATGCAATTCTCGCACTTTACACAAACCATCTGAAGAAAAACAGCAATTTGCAATAGGAGGTTTCAATGTCGTCTGAAAAAGCGATTCTTTATCAATCTGTAGATGACTTGAGGGAATCTTTCCATATTCCATGTCATGTAATGAACCAATCAACGCCATTGATGTGATTTTACACCAACCATTTATTGATTTAGAATATCATCGGTTCAAAACTCCTGGGCTTTGCGATATTGCGATGGTGGACGAGAGCGTTGATACGATTGTGTTGAACACTAATCAGAGCGGTTTGGAGCAAAATTTTGATTGTGCGCATGAACTTGTTCGTTTGTTTAAGCACAGGAATATACAAACTTATTTTAAATGCTTCACAAAGGTAAAGCCTCGTCAGAATACTTTCATCGAATGGCAGGCAAATGAAGGAGCCGCGCAGTTTCTGGTTCCTTATCAAGATTTTATTCCCCCGTTTCACTCAGTTAAGGATATAAACGTGCATTTTTCGTCCGTCAGTCTATTTTGCCGACGAAACGGTAGTAAATCTCAACTTCCTGCTCCCGAAGACCGTTCGGGTGCTTAATCGCTTCATGCACCACGATCTTTTCAATCAGGGTGTTCAGAAGCTCGGCGGTCAGCTCTGTGGGGTGGGAGTATTGTTTTATCAGCGCGACCCATTTCTCAGCGTCGG